>CASBPW010000135.1 GCA_949127685.1 Candidatus Sivonenia alaskensis PMM_0068
AGCGGATTGTATAACTCTTGATGGCAAGGTCAATATTTGATGCAAGAACTCAAGGCGCCCGTCCCCCCCTCCCCGCTATTTGGACAATCTGCATGGACCGTGCAGGATAGTGAAGAGCTATATCGTATTCAAACTTGGGGAGAGCCTTATTTTGGCATTAACCAGGAAGGCCATATTACGGTCTCGCCAAGAGGTGACCGGGGAGGCTGTGTAGACCTATATAGTCTGGTCTCAGACCTCAAACTTAGAGGATTGAATACTCCCCTATTAATCAGATTTTCCGACATTTTGGCAGACCGTATAGAGCGCTTGAATGGTTGCTTTTCTAAGGCTATCTCCCGCTATGACTATGGAAATGTATATCGTGGGGTTTACCCGGTTAAAGTTAATCAGCAGCGCCATCTCGTAGAAGAAGTTGTTAAATATGGGAAGTCTTTTCAGTTTGGTTTAGAGGCAGGCTCTAAGCCAGAACTTTTGATTGCGCTTGCACTTTTAAAAACGCCTGGTGCTTTGTTGATTTGCAATGGTTATAAAGACCGAGAATATATTGAAACTGCCTTGATTTCTCAGCGATTAGGGCAGACTCCAATCATTGTTTTAGAACAGTTTGAGGAATTAGAGGTTGTTATTCAGGCGGCTAAAAAACTTAACATCAAACCCATTTTGGGGGTGCGGGCCAAGCTAACTTCTAAAGGTATCGGTCGCTGGGGTAGTTCTGCCGGAGACCGGGCAAAGTTCGGGCTTACTGTGACTGAAATTTTAGAGGTAGTTGAGCGTCTAAAAGAAGAAGAGATGCTTGACGCTCTCCAACTATTGCATTTCCATATTGGTTCTCAAATCAGTTCGATTAGTGTTATCAAAGATGCTTTGCGGGAAGCTGCCCAAATTTATGTGGAATTGGCTGAATTGGGCGCCAAGATGGGCTACATCGATGTCGGGGGTGGTTTGGGTGTAGATTATGACGGTTCTAAAACGACCTTCCCTTCTTCTAAAAACTATAATACGCAGAGCTATGCCTATGACGTGGTTGCTGAGATAAAAGAAGCCTGCACCTCAAGAAATGTGCCTGTTCCTGTATTAGTCAGTGAGAGTGGGCGAGCGATTGCTTCCCATCAATCCGTGCTCGTTTTTGATGTTTTAGGTGTGAATAAAACCCATTGTCGAGAAATTACAGCCCTAGAGAAAAATGAGCACTCCATCATCCGCAATCTCTACGAAACCTACGAAAATATCAATGTCAGCAACTTCCAAGAAGCCTATCATGATGCGCTTCAATGTAAGGAGGAGGCTGATAGTTTGTTTAGCTTGGGCTATTTGAAACTTAAACAGCGAGCTAGAATCGAACAACTCTTCTGGGGTTCTTGTAATAAGATTTTGAGCATCATTCGGGAGTTAGATTATGTCCCTGATGATTTGGAAGATTTGGAGAAAATTCTTGCTTCTACATACTACTGTAATTTCTCTGTTTTTCAATCTATCCCTGATCACTGGGCCATTGACCAGCTATTCCCGATCATGCCGATTCATCGATTGAATGAACAGCCTACAGAGCGGGGAACTATTGCGGATGTGACCTGTGATAGTGATGGTAAGATTGATGAGTTTATTGACCTTAGAGATGTAAAGCACGTCTTGGAGTTGCATCCATTAAATCAAGGAGAAACCTACTATTTAGGTATCTTTTTGAATGGAGCTTATCAAGAAATTCTTGGGGACTTGCACAATTTGTTTGGGGATACCAATGCCGTGCATATTCACCTGACTTCAGAGGGTTATGCCATTGAGCATGTGGTCAAAGGGGACACGATGACCGAAGTTTTGCAGTACGTACAGTACAACCGAGATGACCTCCTGGAGCGCATGCGTCGGGAAACAGAGCGGGCTTTGAACGATAAAAAAATCACGCTGTCAGAAGCCCGACTGCTATTGCAAAACTATGAGCATAGTTTGAATGGCTATACCTATCTGACCGAATACTAATCCCCGTGGTGATAGGGATGCCCCTGAAGAATGGTGAAGGCTCGATAGAGTTGTTCACAGAACACAACCCTTGCTAATTCGTGGGGGAGGGTCATTTTGGAGAGGGAAAGCGTGAAGTTTGCTCTCTTTTTGATGTTGGCATCCAGGCCCCAGCCTGAACCCAAAACGAAGGTAATCGGTGCGCCCTCGATTTTTTGCTTCTCCAACCAGTGGGCAAATTCTTCACTCGAGAAGGCTGTGCCCTGGTCGTCGAGACAGACGACATAGGCTCCTGGGGAAATTTTCTGGAGGAGGTCTTGCGCTTCCCGCGCCAAACTGTAGTCTCTTGCTCCTCGTTGGTCTTTCAGCTCGATAACTTGAAAGGGAGAGAAGCGGTTGATCCGAGTCTGATATTCGCTACAAGCTTGGGCATAACCCTTTTGCTTGATACGCCCTACGACCAATAAAGAAATCTGCATAACTAGGGGTTGAGCAGGGGCCGCAGTACCTTGCTCTCTGTAGTTGCAAAATGACGGATGAAATTGCTAACCCGCTGGCGATGTTGGGCGTTCAGGCCAAAGATCGCTACCTGTTCCCAGTCCAGGAGGGGAAGATGGTCCAAGACTTCCACATCGTAGGTAGGCTCAAACCAATGGAGTGGGCATAGAACATCCACAGAGCATCGCACGTCATGAACTTCTTTTAGCTCCTGAATGAACAAGGGCCGTGCCCAACATTGAACTTCTCCTTGCGGGTTGGTGCTGGTAGACCGCACCACGCAGTAAAGCACGGCAGGAGCTATCCTCATACAGACGATTTGATCTTGCTGAAACGTCATAACCTGATCTAACTGCTATTTTTCTCAGTGTAGGAGTCAGAAAGGTAGATTGGCATCCCTTGTTTTAGGCTTCGGGCTCCTTACTGCTAATAGAGACCCCTTCCACCAAAAGGGCAGGGGTATAGAGTGCGCCTTCCCAGAAGCGCTCTTGCCCCACCGCTACCAGTTGATTGAGGAGTTTATAGGCATTGCCTGTGATCATCGTGTCTTTGACACGACCAAGAATTTTTCCTTTTTCGAGAGCATAGCCAAGATCAATGTTGACCGAAAATTCTCCAGATAGCCCGGCGCCTCCGCCTAAAACTTGGTCTACCAGAAGGCCGCAGTCTACTTGAGCAACGAGCTGTTCTAGGCTGAACGTTCCTGGCGTAAGGATAGCGTTGACCACCCCAGGCTTCGGGAAACCTCCGAGTCCATCGCGCATACCGTTTCCTGTGAGTGGCAGTCCCAAAGCGTGGGCTACTTGACGGTCCCCATAGAAATTATTGAGGACGCCTTTGGTGAGGAAGTGTACGACTTGGGTCGGCGTGCCTTCATCATCGAAAGGGGTGGGGAAAGGGCCGAAATTGGGGTCTTGCTGCAGGGTCAAGAGGGGTGAGAGTACCCGTTCTCCCCGTTTTTCTGTCCAGGGAGAAGATTTCTCAAGTACGGCTCGGCCATTCATAGCGGCGAGGACGGTGCCCAAAAGAATGCTGACAGCATTCGGGGTGAAGATAACCGGATAGGTTCCTACGGGTGCTTGGACGTTCTCCTTAGCCCATTCCAGGCGGTCTAGCACGCGACGGATAATTTTCTGGGGGTCAGGGATGACCGCATCAGAATCTCCTTCATAGACGGCTAAAAAATCGTCTCCACGGACCCATTCCACGCCAAGGTACCCACCGAGAGAACGAGTTTGATGATAGGAGGCCAATCCCTCGGAATTGGTGAGGCTGGCCATTTCTACCTCCACCCCAAAAGAAGCGCCACAAATAGTTTCTTCAAAGCGTTCCCGGACTCCCTGGATGACGGTTTCTCCCCAAGCGATGAGGGTCTGGGATGGCACAGGCTCATAAGCCTTTTCTGGAGTGCGTAAAGACTCGTGGGCTAAGTCAAT
>CASBPW010000136.1 GCA_949127685.1 Candidatus Sivonenia alaskensis PMM_0068
CACTTGGGGGGTAGGGCCGACCTTTGTCTTCCCGACGGCAACGAGTCAGGGTTTAGGACAAGGAAAATGGAGTATCGGTCCGACAGCCGGCATCGTCGTCATCTCTGGACCCATCGTTTTTGGGGCAGTCGCTAACAATGTCTGGTCTTTTGCCGGAGATGGCAATCGTGCTAACGTCAGCCAATTACTTTTTCAACCCTTTATCAATTACAACCTCGACAAGGGCTGGTATCTGGTCAGTTCGCCAATTCTAACGGCTAATTGGGAAGCTTCCGGGGGGGATCAGTGGACTGTCCCGTTCGGTGGGGGCTTTGGTCGTATATTCGCGATCGGCAAGCAACCGGTCAATGCTTCCCTACAAGCCTTTTGGAATGTGGCCAAACCGAACGGCGGGGCTGACTGGAGTCTACGAGCCCAGTTGCAATTCCTGTTCCCCAGATGAAATCATCTTCTCGGACCTCAAAGGAGAAAACAGAGGAAAGTATTACCATGAACCACATGAAGCGCATCCGCATCACCCATAGAACCGAGTACCACTACAACCAGCCTGTCAGTTTCGGCCCTCACCGCGGGATGTTACGACCGCGCGAGGGACACGATGTCCATATTGCGAACTCGCGCCTTGAGATTGAGCCAAAGGCCACCGTACGCTGGGTGCGCGACATTGAAGGGAATTCCATCGTCCTCCTAACGTTCACGGAGCCCTCTCGGAAGTTGAGTCTCTTAAGCGAAGTGGATGTGGACCTGTACGATGACAATCCCATCAACTGCATCATCGAACCGAACGCTCGCTCCTTCCCGTTCCAGTACGCCCCGAACGAGCAGGTGGAACTGGTTCCCTATCGCCTTCCCAGCTATCCCTATGACGGCCCAGCCCTGCAACAATGGCTGCTTGACCTCTACCGCCCTGGCCAGCTGATCGATACCTTCGATCTTTTGAATAATCTGAATACGCACATCTACAAAGCCCTTGTCTATAACAACCGTGAAGATCCCGGTGTTCAGCTTCCTTGCGATACCCTCAAGCTGGGTAGTGGCTCCTGCCGAGACTATGCCGTACTCATGATGGAAGCGGCCCGCCATTGGGGGTTTGGAGCACGATTTGTCACCGGTTATGTTCAGATGAGCGAAGGTCAGCACGGTGCCACCCATGCCTGGACAGAAATTTACATCCCCGGCGCGGGCTGGCGCGGTTTCGATCCCACCAACAACAAGCTAGCGGGGACAGAGCACATTTCTGTGGCAGTGGCCCGCGAGCAGGAGAAGGCCATGCCACTTTCCGGTTTTTGGGAAGGACCGGCGGAAGCGTTTGATCGGTTGGAGGCGTCTGTGCAGGTCGTGGCGTTATGAGAGTTTCCGTAAGAGGGCTTCGGAATTCAATTAGTAAATCCCTGGTTTTCTCAAGTGTATCAACTCCTGGTGCAGTGGGCTATTTCAAAAGAGAATCTGAAACTTAATCTGCGGAACAACTTGGAAATTCACCTCTGACCAGATAGTCGAGGTACAAAAAGAAGCAGTTGTAGGGCAACAGCACTAAAACCCAGATATGCAAATGTTAGAGATTAAGAATTCTGGGAAGCCTGAAAGACAACCAAGCTTTCCACAGCATCTGTCTGTGGGTAGTATTCAATCGATGTGAAAGTGCGCCCAAAAGGATTCGGATTCGCGTAGGCGATCTCATAGCAGAGGTCAGCTTGGAGTGCGAAGGCATAGCAACAGGAACGTAAGATCGCATGAATCAACAAACCCTTTCTGTTTTTATCTGGTCATTCGCCGATTTATTGCGCGGCAATTACAAACAATCCAAATACGGCTTGGTTCAAATCAGGGGAAAACTTTTGGAAAAGTCTAACAGGCTAAAACACCTGGTAGCTATGGCAAAAACACCCTAGCCCCTTGGGCAAAAGTGTTACCCCCCAACCTAATGCCTTAAACCATGCCCTTGAAAGTGATTGCCTGTACCACAGATTTCGATGCCACGATGGTGGCGCAGGGTGAGTTGGGAAAACCTCTTCTACCGACAACGCGAGGGGGTGGCCTAACCATCGATGGGAAAGCGTTACAGGCTGCTGAACAGCTTTTAGCCGGTGCTGATGATGGGGAGTGCTTCTTACCGGTGGGCACTGGCCAAAATAGCGATCGCCAGTTGGAAATTAGCTTGGAGCGCTTGCCAGAACCAGTCAGTGAAGACGAACGCAGTCTGCAGGCGTCCATTCGGATCTTTTTCCAGAAAGTGATCAGCACGCAGCTAAAGCAGGACTTGCCCTATCCATTGCTCTCGGCCGTCAATGTGCAAGTGGATGGGACCATTGATCCCTACGATTCGATTGAAGCGTCTGTGAAAGAGCAGGTTGCTGAAGCAAATCGAATTGTACTGTTTATTCACGGCATTATTGGCGATACCAAAAGTATGGTGCCGAGCGTGCAGCGAGCCAAGATTGAAGTGAATGGACAGTTGGTCCCGCTGGTCAATCCGAATGTATACGATTTAGTCTTAGCGTTTGATTATGAAAATCTGAATACGTCGATCGCTGACAATGCCCGGTCACTCAAACAGCGATTGGAAGCGGTTGGGTTGGGTAAGGGTCATGATAAAACGGTGCATATCGTTGCCCACTCCATGGGCGGACTGGTGTCTCGCTGGTTTATTGAGCGAGAAGGCGGCAAGGATATTGTCAGCCATCTGATCATGCTGGGAACGCCCAACAATGGCTCGCCTTGGCCGAATGTGGTGGATTTTGCCTTGCCTCTGTTGCTGAATGGGTTAGCCGCTGTTGCCTGGCCGGTCTCTGCAATTGGTGCGTTGATGCCCTTATCTGGGGCTGAGCGCCAGATGACCACGACCCTGAAGGAAATGCAGCCTGATTCGACGTTGGTAAATACACTCTTTTCAAGTGAGCCACCCGGTATTCCTTATACGATCATTGCTGGTAACACATCGTTGATTCAGCCCAAAAATCCAGCATCTCAGGCCAAGATTAAAGCGCTGCTGCAGCGGGTGGGAAAGTTTGTGGTCGAATCGCCCTTTATGGGAGTGGCTAACGATACTGCAGTCACTGTCAATAGCATTACCCATCTTCCTGAACGGACTCCAGCCCCCAACATTATCCCCATTGCCTGCGACCATCTGACCTATTTCACGAATCCTATCGGATTGGCTGCCTTGGCAATGGCTGTCAGTAACGCGATGGGATATTCCGACTCAGATTCACAGGCTACGCCACTAGCAGCGCAGTCATCATCACAATCCCAACCTCAATCAGGGTTTCAGTCTTCAGTAGAGTCATCTGAGTCCGGCGAGCTGTCTGAAACCGACACAAAAGCGAAGTTTAGTCATTCCCTACTGGTAGCACCCTCGCTGATAGCATCGGGGAAGTCAGCTGGTGCAAGTAGCTTCCCCAGTCTAGGGCCAACAAGCAACGGAGTATGGATCAAAGTTATGGCTCAGGTGGTCGTGATTGTGGCGATTGTTGGCTTCTTGGTCTGGCAAATGTCCCAAAGAAAAAATGCGCCACAGCCCAATATGGCCTAAGGCACCGAGTCCTTACGTAGCGCGGCTTCCATTTTACTACGGACGATAGCGTCAGAGCGGGTCCCGCCACGCCAATGTGAAGTAACTTGCCAACTCGTCAGACCCTTGGCGGGGTCATCGGAAATGACGTTGACGGCGTGCAAAAGTGCGCTGGTGTCGATGCCATTCATTAATGGTGCTGCTGGCAGTGGATATGCTCATGGTTCGTTCCTGATTTGGGTGGTTATTGCCCGTTAGTCGGGTTCCTTTAGGGCCAGACCAATTATGTCTGGGGGACAAGGGCTATCAGGGCATGGCCAAAGTGTATGCGAATAGTTGTAAGCCAACGAAGAAGCCATGCAGCACCCACTTGCGCCAGACAGTTTATTGTGGATACAATAATTCGATGCGCTTCACCTACGGCCCGGCCAAGAACGAGCGCAACATGGCCGAGCGCGGCCTGTGCTTTGACTTAGCTGAGGAACTTGACTGGAGCACTGCGTTGATTGCCGAGAACACCCGCAAGCATTACGCGGAGCGCCGATATCAGACCTTGGGCTTGATCGGTGAACACCTGCACATGCTTGTCTTCACTCCGCGAGACGGTGCCGTACACGTGATAAGCTTGCGCCGCGCCAACAAGCGCGAAAGGAGCCGATATGCCGCACAAACCTAACCCTGAGTTGATTGACGACGAAGCGCCCGAAGCCACCGAGGAGTGGTTCGCGAAGGCCCACCCAGCAAAAGACGTACTGTCAGGTTTAGTAGGCGATGCCGCAGCGAAGGAAATGCTTAAGCCCAAGCGGGGCCGCCCGCCCGTCGCCCAGACGAAGGAGCACGTGAACATTCGTTTGGACGCGGACATTGTTCAGTCGTTCAGGCGTACGGGAGCCGGCTGGCAGACGCGTTTGAATGACGCTCTGCGAGATTGGCTGCGTTCGCATGCATCGTAAGTAGACGCCTAACGACTCAAATCAGCGGCAGCAGAGAACTAACAGCAAAGGAGAAAGCATTTCGGTTTGTCCGCTGCATTTGAATTGTTGGGCAGCGGCTATTAACTCGAACTACAAACCTAACCATCCTCGCAAAGATTGCTCAAGTTGCTCAGCATCAGCCTTAACCAACTGACCAATCACTTTAATCACCAAACTTTTATGCACTGTATACACGCCTCTTTTGACTGCGGTAGCTACGTTCAATCCGGCTGCTACCCACTCAGACAATACAAACTCCCCTGCCAGTAATGACCCTGTTTTGCTTGTCAAAGGAGTAACGAGAATGTCTTGAGAGGAGTGCGGCGTACTCACAACCACAGCAGGTCTTAACTTGGAGCTTGACAAATCTGAGAAGAGATAGCGCACCAATATGACATCATGCTTGGAGTAGCTGGGCATAGACATCATCCTCAGCATTATTCCAAACTACATCAAGCGATGTTTGACTTGCTTGTAGCCAAAACTCAGCCTCGTCGTCAGGTAAAACTGTAACCAGCACCCTTACCCCTTCTGGTAGCTCTGCTGACTCCAATAGCTCAATCTTTCCCTGCCGTACTGTAGCCCAAAGCGTTTTAAGCATATCCGTTGCATGAAACCATGCCTTGATTTTATGCCGTAATTGTTGTTTGTGCGATCGCCCCCCTCTCCAAAGCAACGCCATACAAATACCCCTACGTTGGATTAATCTCTGATACCAACGGATAGCGCTGCTGTACTACCCCACTAAGATGTGAAGCAGCCCAACGTTGCTGTTCAGCGGCGGCACAAGTTTTCGAGCCATTTTCAGAGTTTGAACACCGTCCGTTGCAGCAACGTTGTGCTGCGCTATGCTG
>CASBPW010000137.1 GCA_949127685.1 Candidatus Sivonenia alaskensis PMM_0068
AACTCCCTCGAGCGCCTAGATTACGAGCGTGGGTTATTCTTCAGCACACCGTATACGCTCGGAAAGCGTCGACTACTCCAAGAAGTGCAAACGGATCCACTGTGTCTCGGTTTGGACAAAGATAATAAACAGGTTCAGGTTAATGTGTCCTGTGTTGAGAACCGCCGCTGGACGGTCGGCAAGGTCACCTATGCGACACTCAACGTCCAGGGTTCGTGCAACAACCTATGTGACATCGCGCCGGATCCGAAGGAATACGAGGCTCGAAACGCGGCCAATATTGCCTGGATGCAAGAGACCTTTAAAGTGGCAATGGAACGCAAGTCAGCAGCAGTGATGTTGGTCACCCAAGGCAATCCGGGGTGGGATAATAGCGACCCAACCAGAGCACCGACACGCGATCCGAAGACGCTGGTAGAAAATGATAAGGACGCTAGCAGCGCCCCGATTCCTGATGGCTACAAGGACTATTTAGTCGCACTGCGCAAAGAGGTGATCGCTTTCCGTAAACCGGTTGCCTACGTGCATGGCGACTCACACTACCACCGTATTGACAAGCCATTTCTGGATGCTCAAGGCAGACGTCTCGAGAACTTCACGCGCGTCGAGACATTTGGCGACAATGCGGCGAACGGCACCAACGACGTGCACTGGGTCAAGGTAACTGTAGATGCCCGTAACCCAGCGGTGTTTTCGTATCAGGCGCAGATTGTCCCTGGCAACCGCGTAGCAGTTCCGGCTCCGTAACCCTACGCGGTTTCAATAAGCAATGTTGAGCGACAACTCCTCCCCTATCTCGTTGTGTGTGGGAGGAGTTGTTTTTGGCAGTGCAAGAGGGATACTTAATTCATGGTCTCTGGTTGATGTGACTGATTTACGAAGGAATCCTTACGGTCAGCCGTTTTGCTTCACCTCAGTGATACGATCGGTCTAATTGGGTCGTTTTATGCTTGAGATAGAATCTCTTTTTACTCAACAATCTATGGCAATTTCTACCAAGTACCCAGTAATGGTTATTGGTGGAGCAGAAGATAAAGTCAACGGATGCGACATATTGACCGCCTTCTTTGAAAGTGCTGGTGGGAACCTGGCTACAATCGGCATTATTCCCTGCGCTTCACAAGAGCAAAGTGTCCTTGGTGATCGCTATTACCAGATCTTTAAAGGGATGGGCGCTCAGCAAGTGCAGATACTCGATATTCGTCTTCCCAAAGAGTGTGATGAAGAGCGCTGGCTAAGTATTTTAGGCAACTTTACGGGCATTTTTGTTACCGGAGGAGATCAGCAACGCCTGTGCGATTTGATTGGCGGCAGCAAGTTTATTGAATCCATAAAAGAGAGCGTTCAGCTGGGCAAACTCGTCTTGGCAGGAACAAGTGCTGGCGCTGCGATGATGGGAGAAAAGATGATTGCAGGGGGAAGCAGTGGTGAATCCCCAAACCGAGCCTTAGTCGATTTGGCGGATGGTCTAGGCATTATTCCTGAGCTACTGGTGGATCAACATTTTCATAACCGCAATCGCATGGCTCGATTGATCAGTGCGATCGCCGCCTATCCTGATAAATTAGGGATTGGCATTGATGAGGACACCTGTGCCGCTTTTGAGGATGATGAAACGTTTGAAGTACTCGGTAAGGGAACCATCACCGTAATCGATCCGGGCGGGTTGACCCATACGAACTATCTTGAAGCGGGTGAAAACTCTCCGATCAGTCTTCATAACCTCACCGTTCATGTGTTGAGTCAGGGAGATCGCTACAACTATCGGCATCGCTCTGTCTTACCACCTTTGGCGAGACCTGGGGGCTAGGCTATTGCACAACTATAATAGTCTGTAGCAATTAATACAGAATTTGAAATTTAACGCGAAATTAAGACTAATAAATTTAGCCATCTTTTATATTCAATAAAGAAACAATGGGTTCGCAAACTCAGCCCTTTCGAACCCTATTTCAAAACTCAAGGTTGCATTCACTTCATGTGGGATCAGCGAAAGTCCTTCCTAAAATTATGAAAATTCTCCAAACCCAAACGCTCCGGGGACCGAACTACTGGAGCATTCGTCGCTCAAAGCTCATTCTTGTTCGGTTGGATTTGGAGGAGCTAGCCGATAGACCTTCTGATACCATTCCCGGATTTTATGATGGCCTCGTGCAGGTTTTGCCCAGCCTTGAGGAGCATTATTGTTCACCAGGGTGTCGGGGTGGATTTCTCAGCCGTGTGCAGGAAGGCACCATGATGGGCCATATCCTAGAGCATGTGGCGCTGGAGCTTCAAGCCCTAGCTGACATGCCGGTAGGGTTTGGCAGCACCCGCGAGACCGCAACGCCAGGCATCTACCAAGTTGTCATCGAGTATCAAAATGAAGAGGCAGGGCGCTATGCGGCAAGAGCTGCTCTCCGTCTGTGTCAGAGCATTGTCGATTCGGGCACCTATCCCAAAGCCGAACTTGAAAAAGATTTGGATGACTTGATGAAGCTGCGGGCTGAAGCGGCTTTGGGAGCCAGCACTGAGGCACTGATGCGAGAGGCAGAAACTCTTGGTATTCCTTGGATTCAGTTAGAGACCTGTGACCTCTTACAGTTTGGCTACGGCAAATATCAAAAACGGGTTCAAGCTGCTCTGACTTCCCACAGTAACGTTCTGGGGGTTGAGCTTGCTTGCGATAAGGAAAGGACCAAAAAAATCTTGGCCAATCTAGGGGTTCCCGTCCCGTTGGGCATTGTTGTCTACTCCTTCAGTGAGTTAGAAGACGCTATTAATCGCCTGGGGGGCTATCCCATTGTGATTAAGCCCTTAAATGGTAACCATGGTCGAGGGGTTTCAATAGATATTCAGTCCTGGGAGCGGGCAAAAGTGGCCTATGATCGGGCCCGGGATATTTCCAAGGGCGTGATTGTCGAACACTATTACCAAGGACGGGATCACCGCATTTTGGTAGTCAATCATAAAGTAGTTGCGGTGGCGGAGCGGGTGCCTGCCCATGTGGTCGGTAACGGCATAGAGACGATCGCACAGCTGGTTGAGCAGGAAAACCGAGATTTCCGTCGAGGCGAGGGCCACGACAATATGCTGACCCAGATTCAACTGGACGACGCCACCGATGAAATGCTAAGCCATCAAGGTTTTACCCTCGATACCATTCTGCCATCAGGTAAGATTTGCTACCTGCGGGCGACCGCTAATCTGAGCACGGGAGGGTGCGCCATTGACCGCACCGACGATATTCACCCGGAAACCGTTTGGCTGGCAGAACGGGTCTCTCGCATTATTGGCCTGGATGTGGCAGGCATTGATGTGATTACGACAGATA
>CASBPW010000138.1 GCA_949127685.1 Candidatus Sivonenia alaskensis PMM_0068
GCATACCCCTTTCCCGGCACGATAAAAAGTGGATAGACAAAATCATTGGGAGTCAGAACCGTTTCCCGGACCAATCGACGAAGGTTGGGATGCTGACGAAGACGGCGGGGACGATTGATCGGAAACATAGCGGTAAGGTTGAGGAGCGGTAGTGCATTATAGGCATGGTTCAAATGAGGATAACACTTTTGGGAAAGTTCAAAAGGCTAAAACCGATGATAGCTGTGGCAAAAATACCTAAACCTAATTGAGCAAAAGTGTTGCCCTCAAACTTGGTTTCTTGAACCATGCCCAAGTCAGGCTAGCTGGAGAGCGCTAAGATAAACTCGATGCTCCGATACCCTCTCATGACTATCAAAGATCAATTTCTCAATCCCCTTGCCTCATACCGGGGAGAGCCTACGCTCACCGAATATATGTTCAATGCTAATTTGCAGGAATTTGCTAATAAGGTTGACCTCCTCTGCGCTCTGCAAACAGGGGGTAAGATCTCGGCCGACGATGCTTACGATGAGATTCGCAAACTGTGGAAAGAGCTGAAGCTCTCGAAACAGAACCTGCTCGAAGAGCCGCCGCCAACGGAGTCATAACTGTATTCATAACCAGCTCTGGACTCAAGAGGTCGCCTATGAAAACCCTATTGCTGCTACGTCATGCAAAATCGAGTCGGGATGATCCTGGATTGCCTGATTTCGACCGTCCCCTTGCACCACGGGGCAGACAAGATGCTCCGAACATCGGGAAAGCACTCAAAAAGCGCAAACCCCTGCCGGATTTGATCATGGCCTCCCCGGCGGTTCGGGCGAGAGAGACGATCGAGGCGGTTATCCAAGCAGCTAAACTTGATATCCAGCCCCAATTTGACGAAAGCATCTATGGTGCCTCTTCGGATGAATTGCTCTCCCTTGTGCGCCGTCTGCCCAAAATTAGTTCCTGTGCTCTTCTGGTAGGGCACAATCCAGGGTTTGAAGAATTGCTCGGAAGACTGACGGGAGCCTATGAACCGATGCCTACGGCGGGCTTGGCCTGTATAACGTTTCAGGTTGACCAGTGGAAAGATGTTCAAGATAAGGCCGGAAAGCTCGCCTGGTTGCTGGCTCCCAAGCAACTGGATGACAAAAGCGACCCTTGAGTTGATGAAAGAAAACAAAGACTTTAGCGTGTCTTGTCCTATCCCGATTGAGCGTTATCCTCAGATTTTGATGGCGCATGGGGGGGGTGGCAAGTTGATGCATCAGTTGATTGAAGGGATGTTTGTGCCAACGTTTGGCAATGCAATGCTCAACGTCCGACATGATGCGGCAACAATGAATCTTCAAGGTGGAAGGTTTGCCTTTACAACCGATTCTTATGTCGTTCAACCGCTCTTTTTCCCCGGCGGAGATATTGGTTCTCTGGCGGTGAACGGTACGGTCAATGATTTGGCGATGGCTGGATCGCGCCCGCTCTATCTCAGTGCCGGATTCATCTTGGAAGAAGGGTTACTGATGGAGACGCTTTGGCGGGTCGTGCAATCGATGCAGCAAGCCGCCCAGAAGGCTAAGGTTCAGATCATCACGGGCGATACCAAGGTGGTAGAGCGAGGCAAAGGCGATGGCATCTTTATCAACACCGCTGGCATTGGGAGGGTCGAACATACGCAACCGTGTCTGGCAGGCGCCGAGATAGCGCCTCAACGTGTTCAGCCAGGGGATGTTTTGTTGCTTAATGGAGATATCGGGCGTCATGGCATGGCGATCATGGCTGTTCGAGAGGGATTAGCTTTCGAGAACACGATTGAAAGTGATTCAGCTCCCCTAGCAAGTCTGGTATTAGAACTACTGGCTGAGGGAATCACCATTCACTGCATGCGAGACTTGACTCGTGGTGGGTTGGCAAGTGCTTTGAATGAAATTGCTGAGGCTGCGGGAATCACGATCACGATGGATGAAAGCCGCATCCCTGTGCGTGAAGATGTCCAGGGAGCCTGTGAAATTCTGGGCTTAGATCCTCTCTATGTCGCCAATGAGGGAAGATTCATTGCTTTTGTGCCGGAGGCTGAGGGGGAAAGGGCTCTGGCGATCCTTCGTTCCGATCCCTTAGGGGCAGAGGCGTGCATCATAGGCCGCGTAGAAGCAAAACAGAGTGCCCTTGTGACGATGCGCAATCGGATTGGTACGCGTCGCATTATCGATATGTTGAGTGGGGAGCAATTACCACGTATTTGCTGAAGAAGGGGCCCTCGCACTAGAAAGGCTATAGAATCTTCAGGCCATAAACCCAAAGACAGGGCATAAAATCCAATACAGGCAAAGGGCCGGAACTGACAACCTGGAGTCAAGATCATGGCTTCCACTCATAACTCTTAAGAACTTCTTTGCTTCAGAGAAGCCGGGATCAAATCCCTGGTAGGGTTGGGTGTCTTCAATATCCTGGGATAGGCCCCTTTCCCCCTTGAGCACTTTACTTTCTGAACTTCCCCTTAGCAAACGGGTGGAAGCAACCGTGAGATTGGTACAACGCCGAGGCTACGCCATACCGCTCAAAACCTTGTCGGAGTGGCTTATGGGCGGAGCTGAACCGGAAGAGCGCGTATATGCAGCGGTCTTGCAGAATAAAAACCTGGCCATCAGCTCTGGTTTGGTGCATTCCCACCATTTTTCGCCCGAACGGCTTACTAAATCCCTTCAGCGCCAGGCTCTCCATGGTGAACACCAAAAACAGTACTGGAAAGAGGTGGAGCGCTATGTGCGGGAACTTGTGCAAAATACTCCTCAGATTCGTGCCGTCTGTTTAGCCGGATCGATGAGTGCTGGAGGGTTTGTCCATTCTGATGATGTGGATTTCAATTTGTTTGTAGAACCAGGAACTCTGTACACAAGCTATCTTCAGGCGAATATGCAGGCCCTTGGTTTTTCACTGCGTCATCGTCATCGTCCTACGGATGCCCATACCCAACGGCCTCTTCTCCCTAAATTGATGAGTATCAATGTGATCTGGACAGCCGATCAAGTGCAGCCTTTTACACGGCATGACAGTGCGATGGCACTAGAGATTTTCTTGAGTAGACCGCTTTGGGGGGAAAGCTATTTCAGAGCAGTCCTAGACCATAACCTTTGGCTGAAGGAATACTTTCCTCAGTTATTTGAACCGAAACCATCCAAATCGATCATCACTATTCCCATCCTCAGACAAACGGCTCGTCCTCCCAACCCGTTGCTCGAACAAGCCAGTCGCCTTTTGACCTACAGTGCCTGGAGATGGGTGATGTGGACACGGAGGCATAATCCAGAAGCTTTGGCCCGTGTAGCCCATATCCGTCGTTGCCAGAGCCCCTATGGTCTTTTCCAAGAAAGAACCCCCAACACTAAGCCGCTGAGGGTACCTGGACATAATAAAAGGGTTGGGTCAGAGTCTCACTCACAAGAGACTATTCTTCCTGGCGGCATAAATGTGAGAAGCAAAAGCCACAATGCAGAGAACAGGGACTACCAGAGTATGTAGCCAGTTGATGCGCACTACGGTTTGTGGATTGACCGTTGGTCCATTTAGCAAAAAGTTTTGGATAACCGGACCGAGAACAGGCACTTCTCCAAAGAGCTTGGCTTCAATGACCAAGCGCCAGTAAGCATTCTGGTCCATCGGCAAGTAGTAGCCCGTTACATTCGCTCCCAAAAGCGCCAAACCTACCGCAAGACCAGACCACCAGAGCCAGCGGGCGTTTCCCCGGTACGCTCCAAACCAGTAGGCCACAGCCGTGAAAAGCATGCTGGTAATCAAGGTCAAAGAAGAGGCCCACCAGTGAATGCCTCGGATCAGCCATCCCGCATTCAACTCATTCGTAATCATTTGTGTAGAAGAATGGGCTTGGGTCAGAGCGGGAACGAAGTTAGCGGACAACAATAGCCCAGTAATCATAGCCAGGGTAAAGAAGGTAGCCGTAGATGCTGCCAGCATAGGAACCGCACGACGGAAGCCCTTGGAAATCTGAGGCGAGGAAGCAATCATTGGTAAAACTTTACATTTCTTGACCCACTGTAACGTTTTATCTCAGGTTCGGCAAACATATCTTTAAACGAAATTCGTAGAAAATCACGTGAAAGAAGCTAGATAGCAAGCAACGCTCCTTGCTTTTTATTTAGACCTGAAAGAACCCGGCCTACCGGGTTCTTTCAGGTCTATTGCTGCGGTGGAGCTTCTGAGGGAGCAACGGGAGGAGCTGTTTGTTCTTGTTTGGGCGGGGTGTTGTACTTTTTGGCATCTTCTAAGTTTGGCTGATTATTAGCACAGGCAGTCAGTATGGCACTTGTTCCCAAGGCCAAAAGAAGGGCCAATTGATGACGAGTCTTCGCAGACATAAATGATTCTCCTAATACGAGGTCCGTAGCACCTTGCAGAACCGTTTCAGTAGAGCATAGTAGCAAACCGCCTAGATGGTTCACTGTCTGTGCCCTTAGTGAGTGGATTATTCCGTTAGAACGGTATTTGGGCAAGAAAAAGTAACAAAGCGTGAAATTTAGGGTGTTTCTACTTCATCCGCTACTTCTTCGGATGATTCTTCTGAAGCCATGGGTTCGTCTTTATTGAGGCGACTGAGCAGCGTAAGAATCCGGTCTCCCCGCTCCAAAGAAATATCCTGTTCAAAAATCACTTCTGGCGTGTGACGCATCCGGATCCGCTTGCCAATCTCAGAACGAACATAGCCTCTCGCGGAGTTTAGCCCAGCCATAGCCTGAGCTTGTACCTCTGGAGTGCCGTAGATGCTGACAAAAATTCTTGCCTGACCCAAGTCGCGGGGCACTTCCACTCTGGTAATGCTCACCATACCCGCCCCGACTCGGATATCTTTGATGCCTCTAAGGAGCAAGTCTGAAACTTCCTGCTTGATCAGTTCACTGACACGTTCTGTGCGGAATGTCTTCATGATTCTCTTCTCCTCTTAGCTAGATGTCGAAAGACATCATTCAGCTTCTCTATTCTGAAGCTTCTAATCCCCAAATGCGTATGCTGACGAAAATATCTTCTTCCTTGGTCTTGTATAACTTGGGAATGTCGCTTATGAACGAAGAGCTTCGGCTTAAGCGAGTGGTGCTCCTCTGCTTAGAGCAATTGTGCTCGTTCACTGCACTTAGTTTGTGCGATTCATCTCGATGGCCCCTTGCACTCTGGGTGTCATGAAATTAGATCCTAAAGAAGTGGGCCATAGTATAGGATAGATTTTCAGCGTTTGTGAACTATCTGTGACTATTTCTACCCCCTCTCTAACCGATAAAGTTTTCGAGCAGTATGAACAATCTGTGATGGGAACCTATGGGCGTTTCCCCATAGCCTTAGAGCGTGGTCGTGGAGCGCGGGTATGGGATTTAGAAGGCCGAGAGTATTTAGATTTTGTGGCAGGTATTGCTACCTGTGCTTTGGGGCATAGTCACCCTGCCTTAACTAAGGCCGTTACAGAGCAGATGGACAAGTTGGTGCATGTTTCGAACCTTTATTACATTCCGAACCAGGGAGCATTGGCTCAGTGGATTACGGAGCGCTCAGTTGCGGACCAAGTGTTTTTCTGTAATTCTGGCGCCGAAGCCAATGAAGGGGCGATCAAGTTAGCGCGTAAGTATGGTCATCGGGTGCTGGGGATCCAGAAGCCAAAGATCCTCACTGCCCACAATAGTTTTCATGGGCGGACCCTGGCTACGGTGACCGCTACAGGCCAACCCAAGTATCAGAAGGACTTTAAACCTCTTGTCCAAGGATTTATCTACGCTCACTACAATGATTTTCGCAGTGTAGAATGCGCCGTCCAATCCAATCCAGACACGGTTGCTATCCTCATGGAGCCCCTACAGGGAGAGGGAGGAGTGACTCCAGGGGAGCCAGCCTTTTTCCAGCAATTGCGGGATTTCTGTACAGAGAAGAAAATTCTCTTGATGCTAGATGAAGTGCAAGTGGGGATGGGCCGCACGGGAAGGCTTTGGGGCTATGAAAATTTAGGGATAGAGCCGGATATATTTACCTTGGCCAAAGCCTTGGGGGGCGGCGTGCCCATTGGTGCACTCTGTGCCCGTAAAGAATTTGCGCTCTTTGAACCTGGAGATCACGCTAGTACTTTTGGGGGTAATCCTTTGGCAACGGCAGCCGGCTTAGCCGTGTGCCGTACCCTAGAGCAAGAAAACCTGATGGAGAATGCTCATGCGCGCGGAATGCAACTGCGTGGGCATCTAGAGGCCCTCCATAATCAATACCCAGCGCATATAGAACAGGTCCGGGGCTGGGGACTCATTCAAGGTTTAGTGCTGAAAAGCGTATCTTCCATTGATGTAGTCAAATGTGCGATGGCAAAGGGCTTGCTGCTCGTTCCTGCAGGTCCCCATGTGGTCCGGTTCGTTCCTCCTTTGGTGGTGACGGCTGAGGAAGTTGACCAAGCGATGGGAATACTCTCCGAGTGCCTTGCAGACATACTGTTAGGTTGATTCTATAAATTAGCCGCACCCCCGACGCGGAATCTATTTCCCCCCTTAGCGAAGCAGGCCGGGGGGCTAGTAGGAGCACTCAAAGACCTGCCAGATCTATCCTTTAGGAAATGTGGGTAACGCATAGATTATAGGGGGGTGCATTATCATAACAAGGACTGGAATTGGGAACATAAAGCGACAGGGATGAAAAGTTTCCTATGACCATGCAAAATGAGGGAGCCCTTAGCCGAAGTGACTTGAGCCGGGAAGTGTCAATGGGGTATGCAATGTAGTCTTCTATGCAATTTAATCCTTATTTACCGCTCCTAATTCTGGCTGTGGTAGTACTGTCTCCCCTTGCATTTTTTATATGGCAGAGACGCGCTACTACCGATTTTGCGCTGGTGGTTTTCTTTTTTATCTTGGCGGTCATTGAATGGACCCTAGGCTATGGATGGGAATTGAGCGCTGCAAGCTTGCCGGTCAAGATTCTTGCCGCTAAGGTTCAGTACTTTGGGATAGTCAGTACTCCCGTCTTCTGGTTCATTTTTGCACACCAGTACACGGGCCGGGACAAGTGGCTCACTAAGGCCAAAGTGTCTCAGCTGATGATTGTTCCGATGATCACTTTGTTGCTGGTCTGGACGAACGAAGCGCACGGGTTGATTTGGACGGCCAATCGCCTCCACTCCTTTGGTTCCCACACCATGATGGATATGAGCTATGGCCTTGGTTTTTGGGGCCATGCGCTGTATTCCTATGGCCTTGCATGCTATGGACTATTTTTGTTTGCCCAGTCCATGATCCTAAGCCCTCAGCTCTATCGAGCCCAGGCTGGTGCCCTCTTGTTCAGTGGAATCGTTATTTTTCTTGGGAATGTCCTGTTTATTTCTGGTCTGAGTCCATTCCCCAGTTTGGATCTCACGCCCCTTACGTTCAGCTTTACCGGGGCTATGATGACCTGGGCTATATTCCGTTTCCGATTCTTGGATATTCTGCCTGTAGCAAGAGATACCATCATTGAAAGCATCGGTGATGGTGTACTGGTCATGGATATACAAGGGCGTGTCGTCGACCTCAATCCAGCAGCCCAATCAACCCTTGACTGTGAGTCTTCAAAAATTATTGGTCAGCCCGCCGTAGAGGCCCTATCCCCATGGCCTAATTTGGTTAAACACTTGCGCAACCCTGCAGAAACCTATACCGAGATGCTTTTGGAAGGGCGTTATTATGACCTGCGCATTTTGCCCTTAAATTACCGACGCAGTCTTCCCGGTGGTTGGTTGGCGGTGTGGCGAGATATCACGGAGCGAAAACAAGTAGAAGTGGATTTACAAAAAGCTAAAGAAGATGCCGAATCTGCTAACCGAGCAAAAAGTGTTTTTCTAACGAATATGAGCCATGAACTGCGGACTCCGCTCAATGCCATCCTTGGCTACAGTGAAATGCTGGAGGGTGAACTGCAAGATCTAGGTCATCAGGAATTCAGCTCCGATTTAAAAACGATTCATTCCGCAGGAAAACATCTGCTTTCGGTCATCAGCAATATGCTCGACCTAGGCAAAATTGAGGCAGGCAAAATGGACCTGTATCTCGAAACCTTTGACCTCACCGAGCTCTTGCAAGAAGTGGTAACGACTGTCAAGCCTCTGGTCAAAGAAAATAAGAATATCCTACAGGTCAATTACCCTCAGAACTTGGGAAGTGTCGAGACCGATATGACGAAACTGCGTCAGGTCCTCTTTAATCTTTTGAGTAATGCTGCTAAATTTACCGAAAACGGCTTGATTACGCTGACGGTGAATAGTTCTGGTCCTTCTGCGCCCTGGATTGAGTTTGAGATCAAAGATACGGGGATCGGCATGACTTCAGAACAAATTCAGCTCCTTTTCGAGGCCTTTACACAAGCGGATCCTTCTACAACCCGCAAGTACGGAGGGACAGGGTTGGGATTGGCCTTGAGCCAGTGTTTCTGCCAAATGATGGGTGGAGAAGTCACCGTCACGAGTGAATTGAATAAAGGTTCTATTTTTACGGTCCGTTTGCCTCGCACTTGGGGATATATGCAGGCTCTAGCGTCTGAGCTGACTTTTCCCATTATCTTTTGAGAATAAAATCTGGAGGTGCTATCGAAGGCTGAAAGCCTCATTCCATCGTCAGATATTGTCAACAGGCACAGACTAATGACAATCAGTCTTGGATTTGAAATCATTACATAGTAAAGGTTCTAGGACTTAGTGGGAAAAGTCAGATAAGCTTTCCAGCTATTGTTTAGCCCGAGATCATCTGAACTTAGTTCGCTTTCAATTAACCAAAGTTCCCACAGAGTTATAACAAAAGAATGAGAGTTTCAGCCATGTCATTGCATACTACGAACTCGGAATTTGTACTACTTTGCCCCCGGTTACACTTTCCGTAACACTACC
>CASBPW010000139.1 GCA_949127685.1 Candidatus Sivonenia alaskensis PMM_0068
ACCTGGCGGGGAGTATATCCAAAGGGAATGGAATTGGGAGGGGCCGATTGGTTCGCTGGAATAAGTTTAATTTTATTCCCTGCTCTCATAGTAGGCATAACAGCCTATCGTTTTCCACCCATACCGAATACCCCCTGGGCTTGGTTTCCCCTCTTTTGGACTGGGTTGACCTTCTTGTTACATCTATTTTTAGTAGGTAGTATTATGTGCAATTATTACCAGTTCTCTATCACGGGCTATTTAAGAGGGCTAGGACGTTATCTCTGGAGACAAGGAAAGCTACAGAGGCAGTACTAATCGTGGACATAGGTAATTCCGATAGACGTACGGTACTGCTGGATATAAGTTCAGGCAGACAGGTATCTGTACAGGAAGTTTTGGAAGCCATTCAAGTACTTGAAAAGCAAAAATCAATAGCGAATAGTCAAGCAACCCTAGCAGGGGCATGGTTCCTACTATGGACCAGTGGCACTAAACAGTACCAAGAATCTGGCAAAGCTTTGATCAAGCCAATAGCGAAAACGTCCTCAGTGATTCAGCGCTTTGATATAGATCGCAGTTGGATTGAGAACGAAGTCCGTCTTCCCTATTTTGCATTAATCGTAGAGGGTCCCTTTGTTTATAGTGTAGAGAAAAAGATTCAATTTACCTTCCAGCGTGTGCGACTGAAAATGAGCTTCCTACCTGAAATCAAGGTTCCTTTCGGTACCTGGGCTTCTGGATGGTTAAGGACCACTTATTTGGATCAAGAATTGCATATTGAACGAGGTGACCGAGGTGGCGTTTCTGTTTATAGAAAAGAAGTTTTTTAAGGCAGCAGAAGAGCACTATAAGGAAAATTATCAAATGGAGGATCCGGGGCTTCGAAGAATAAACCTTACTGTGATGGTAGCCATAAAGAAGCAGGTTTTATTAACCCGGCAATCAAAGTCGCAAAGATAGATCCAGACTTTTCAATGGTTTCAGCTTTAAAAATGCAAGAACAATTATTGCCGGGTTAATAAGAGTGAGTAACCTCAGGATAGCGAAGGACACCACAAAACTGGTGAACTGACCGATGGTCATTCCCCTAATGCAATCCAGGTACCGTGAAAGCCATAGGGAATGCGCTGCGGCATCAGAATACGTGCGATCGGTTCATCAGTCATGGCTTGAGTGCTCAGGATCACTAACTCAGAAGTGTCATGGGCTTCGTCATGCACAAACGTCATCAGCCAGCCATCATCCTCCGCGATCGCTTCTGGTCTGGGAACAAAAACTCCTTCACCCCCATAGCGCCCAGCTCCAAAGTGGTGCGTTTGAGTACGATGGCCATCCAAATCAAACTTGATTAAGCCATCAAATTTAGGCATCGCGGTTGGAGCACTTTTGCCTGCATAGCCATAACGGGTTTGCCGACCCAAATACTGTTCATTGACGCGGGGAAATTCGCAGGGACGCTCGTCTAGTGGCTGTTCCTGCACCGCACCTGTCTTGAGGTTGAACTGCCAACGGTAAAGCAGGGGCACATCATTCTGAATCTGGCGATTGTCCCCTTCATGAGCACCGGGGGATGCGCCTAAGACACTGGTACCACCCATGCGGCAAGCGATCAATACAATGTCATCACCCACTTCGTAAGCATTTAGGGTGTGGAAGACGTAGCAACTCGGCGATTCAAACCAACGAATCGTCTGGTTATCGCCCTTTCGAGGAAGAATGCCAAAGCGACTGGAGAGGTCGCGCTCAAATGCAAACCCTGGCTCTCCCCGCTGAAGCCGGTCCAATCGGAAGGTAAGGGGCAAGTCCATAAAGATGGTGTAGTGCTCGGTGATAGCAAAATCATGCATCATTACACCAACCGGCAGGTCGATCGGGACTGTTTTCAATAGTTTTCCCTGGGCAGAGACGACGCTGTATTTCACATAGGGAAGCTCAACTAGAGAGTAGCCAAAGAACATCATTTCACCCGTAACCGGGTCAACTTTTGGATGGGCTGTGATAGGGGAAGTCAGCTTGCCATCAAAGGTGTAAGCTTCAATAGTTTCTAAACTGGGCACGTCAATGGCGTGAGGTTCACCCCCTTCCCAGAGGGCGAGCAGTCGATTACAGTGCCACACGAGAGCTGTATTGGCAACGTTCTTGAAGCCCTCCTGTGAGGAAGAGGGTTCTAACAACCCGCCCCATAACGCTCGCCCTGCTGCCTGCTCTTGCTTAAACCCTTTGGTATGCACATAACGATTGCGATAACTTGCCTTACCACCCTGAATGTGAACCCCATGCAGCATGCCATCGCCATCAAACCAGTGATAACGACTCAGCGGCGGAAACTGAGGATTAGGACCATTGCGAACAAACATCCCATTCAGTTCAGGCGGTAGCTCGCCCAGGATTGGCAGGTCGTCTACAGTCAGTTCTGCCCGAATGGGAGCAAAATTATCCGCCAGGTAAGCGTTGAGGGTGGTTGTCATAGTTTTGGAAAAATAGCCTGCTCCTCCCTTTTAACAGAAAGGCTCCACCTGAAAATTATCCTGGGATGACTTGCCAAGCCTAGAAACTACTGGAGACCTACCTCGGATGACATCCATAGCCACCGTCGCTTACAGCTTGTTTTTGCTCATATACTCGCGATAACAGCACTGTGTTCTAGTAAATGACTGTGGTAGTGATGAGCCGCGAGCATTTGTTCCATATCTGCTGCTCAGCTTCGGTTTGCAGCAAATTGAATCAGCTGCAGCTAGTCTAATTTTACCTTTTCGAGGGGTTGGGTAAATAATAGCCATTACCGACCTTGTGGGCCTACGACCTCCAGACGACGCGCTACGCTTGTCTCGCCTTCCGTCGTAGGTTGTTTATCGAATACCGGAATCTACTGCTAGAGTTCAATCTTGTCAAATATCAAGAGGAGAGACTATGTCTAGCCCTTCGTCTAACGGCACAAACCAGGAACCGATTGGCATAAATGTAACGAGCCTGATTGACCAAGGTATGGCAGCTTTGGCGAATCCTACAGTGCCCCTCATGAAAATCT
>CASBPW010000140.1 GCA_949127685.1 Candidatus Sivonenia alaskensis PMM_0068
ATCGTCGGATGGAAGTCCAGATGGTCTTGGGTAAGGTTCGTAAAAATAGCGGTTTGGAAGGTAAGAGGATAAACCCGCTTTTGGGCCAAGGCATGGGAACTTACTTCCATAACGCCGTGAGTGCAACCAGCTTCCAGCGCTTGGGCTAAGGTCTTCTGAATATCGACCGAAAAAGGAGTCGTGTGTTGGGCTACCTGACTAAACCCAGGCCAGCGGGCCACCAAGGTGCCGAGGAGGGCGGTGGGATGTCCAGTTTTATTAAGCAGATGCTCCAGAAGATAGCTTGTGGTTGTTTTGCCATTGGTCCCGGTTACCCCGGCTAAAGCCAATTTCTGGGTAGGAAAATCATAGAAAGCACTGGCAAGACTTCCACAGAGGGCGGAGATATCCGAGCCATGGACCGTCGGTACCGAGCTTTCTGCCTGAATCCCTTCACTGAGTACCAAGGCCTTAGCACCGCGAGCAACGGCTTGGGACCAAAATTCACCACCATCCACCTTTGTCCCCGGTAAACCAATGAATAAATCTCCAGGTTTAACCGACCGAGAATCGGTCGTCAACCCCAAAATCTCTTCATCTACAACCCGATCCGCAATTTGAGCTAAACCCGCTTTAAGAAGTAGTTCCTTCAGACGCATCCTTCATCCTCACAAGCAATCGCTGCAACTGTTGTATCTGAATGTAGGGCGATTGTGGTGGAAGAATTTTATCTCCGATTTGAATTACCGGAATAGTGTATTGATATCGCTCAAACCATTCAGAATTGGTTATTATACTCCTGATTTCTAGCTCAAACGGCCAGAAGCTCTGAATAGCGCTCAATTTTTCTTCCATGCCTTCACAAAGGTGACAGTCTGGCTTGCTGTAAAGAATAACCTTCATGCGCCTCCCTTTCCCTTCAACTGCCCGGTTAAACTTCTTGTAATTGTCTTCTTGAGAAATCCTATAGCATCTCGGCTTGAGTATGGCACTATTTCCAGTCCTGCAGACAGTCAACACTAGTTCAGCAGTTAGAGGCCTTACCCCATAGGACTATAGCCGGCTTAAGTCGCTCCTCTCTTCTTTATCGCAGGCAGTGCTATTATTGATTTGATACTACGCACGCTAAATATTTAATGCATTTATGAAATCAGCTGCTCCGCTTTCCAACCAAGAATTTATAGACCAATGGCATGAGGTCTTGGCACCCTATGGGGTTGGCTATCGTATCAAATTCTTGGCGCAACTAGCCTCTCGTCGGTTTCAAGAAAAGCTAGAGCCTTTTGGACTTACTCCCTTTCACTGGGTGGTCTTGTGTTGCCTGTGGGAAGAAGATGGTCTGCCCACTTCCACTATTTGTGGCAAACTCCAGCAGGTGGGAGGGACGCTCACGGGTGTTTTGGACCGCATGGAAGAGCGAAACCTGATCTGTCGAGAGCGCGATGTGCGAGATCGTAGAATCTGGCGCATCTGGCTGACCGAAGAAGGAAATCGCCTTAGAGAAGTACTGCCGCCGCTGGCCAAAACCCTGATTGATCAAGCCATGGATGGGATTCCTGAAACAGACCGCCAACACCTTTCGCGAATGCTAGACCAGATCATCGCCAACATGTCCTGAGGCAGAAGTGTTTGCGGGGTTGCAGCTGCGCGGAGCCACGGGGAGAAAACCAATTAGGATTAGGCTTTAAAGAATTCGACTTTGCACCCAGTTCGAACCTTAAGGTGTTCGGATGCAGATTCTCCCTCAAAGGCAATTTCCATAACCCCTATGCTCCCAGGACGGACCTGTAATTTATGTTCAGGGTCTGGCTTATGGGTATCAAAAACCAGCGTATGCCCTGGGAGACGGACGCGCCACCTCTCTTCAGCCAAGACCCAGGCATTGGGGACATTGGTAATCAGATTGCCAAAAGGGTCTATTCGCTGCACCCAACCCACGAGATGACCGGATTCCTGCTGCGCATGTTTTTCTATACGTTTTAGAGATTGAGGGTCTATAGCCTGCCCTAAATCGTGCAGTGATTTTCCCAGACTTAAATGGGCCGCTGCAGGAGCATAGCAGTCTCGCCCGTGGAATACTCCCGATATCCCTGGCAAGGGCAGTGGTTTCAGACTAATGACTGCTTGGAGGGCTTCCTGCTCCAAGACTGTTTCAAATAAGCCATTATCGGGTCCAACAAAAAAGTAATCTCCCGCCTGAAAAGCTATCGGTCTCGCTTTGTTAGCAATTCCAGGATCTACAATCGCTAGGTGTACCGTGCCTTTTGGAAATGCTCGATAGGCTCTACCCAATTCAAACTGGGCAACCAGAAGGTCTTGGGAAGGAACCTGATGGGTGAGATCGACCAAGGTCGTCTCGGGAGCTGTAGAAAGAATAAAACCTTTCAGGAGACCCACCGTACTGTTATCGATTCCGTAATCACTGAGTAGGGTGACAATCGTCATGGCGAACTTCCTATCGTTTTAGTCTGTATGGAGGATTGGCTTCTGACGTTTATGGAAAAGGGTTTTGAGACCATCTTTACCGCAGATGACCGGATACAAAGTGGGTAGGACCAGCAGCGTCAGTGCCGTAGCCGTGATTAATCCACCGATAACTACCGTGGCCAAGGGCCGCTGGACTTCTGCTCCAATGCTGGTAGCCACGGCCATTGGCAAGAAGCCCAGAGAAGCAACCAGGGCTGTCATCAGAACAGGACGCAATCGGAGAGTAGCGCCCTTGTAAGCTGCCTCTGCGGCAGTAAGGCCCTCTTCTTGCTCATACTTGCGAATCGTAGAAACCAAGACCACCCCATTCAGCACCGCTACGCCAAATAGCGCTATAAAGCCGACCCCTGCCGTGACGGACAGAGGCATTCCCCGAAGGGCCAGAGCAATCAAACCACCAGACAGGGCCAACGGGATATTTAGGAAAATAAGCAGCCCTGGACGGAAACTGCCATAGGTTGCGTAGAGCAGGGTAAAAATCAGTAGAAGCGCCACAGGGACCAGTACAAAGAGACGGGCTTGAGCTTCCTGGAGGTTTTTAAATTGGCCGCCCCATTCTAAGCGATAGCCAGCAGGCATCTGAACCTGCTCATTCACGACCTTTTGCGCTTCTGCCACGTAGCCGCCCAGGTCGCGATTGGCAACATTGAGCTGCACGAGAAGATTGCGGTCGCCTGATTGGTGAGCAATTTCTGCCGGAGCATCTTCCAGCGTTACCGTTGCCACTTGGCCTAGCGGAATAGTCTGACCGGAGCGTGTACTGACCGGGAGTTTCTTCAAGTCATCTATCTGCGTCACGCTCTCGGGTGCAAAGCGTACAGTCAGGTCGTAGCGAGGCTTGCCTTGATAGATAGTCCCGACCACATTCCCGGCAACCGCAGAAGAAATCGTATCCAAAACTTCTTGAGCATCGACGCCATAGGCACTCAAGGCTGGACGATTGAGGCGGGTGGTGACTACAGGCAAGCCTTCTACCTGGCTAACCTTGATGTCGCTGCTGCCCTGGACTTTAGCCAATGCTTTACTTACCTTGTTTCCCAGGTCTGCCAGGACTTGAAGATCTGGCCCAAAAACCCTTACCGCCACATCGCCTTTAGCCCCAGCAATCAACTCATTCATCCGTTGTTCAATCGGTTGACCAAAGGCAATCGCGGCACCAGGTACTGTTTCAGCCAAGCGCTTACTGAGGATATCTTCCAATTCCTGCTGGGTCTTGGTATTCTTCCATTCAGACTGCGGCTTGAGAATGATAAAAAAGTCGGTTTCGTCCGGTCCCATCGGGTCAAAAGCTTCCTCAGAGTGGCCGGTCCGTGCCACGGTCGTCTCCACTTCAGGAAACTCCCGCACCACTTTTTCCATGAGGGTGGTCTGCTTGGCTGATTCTTGCAGGGATACAGAGATTGGGCGATTGACCGTGAGCACCAAAGACCCTTCTTTCAGGTTGGGAATGAATTCTGAACCCAGGAAAGGAATCGGCAATAGACTCACGACAAACACAGCCAACGCCACCGAGGCTGTCAGCAAAGGATTCTGAGTACAGAACCTCAAGGTCTGTTCATAGACGGGACGAATTGCCCGCAGGACAAAAGTCTCTTTCTCCTCTGGGGCCTTCCGAATCAAGAAATAGGCCATGACAGGCGTGATGAAGAGTGCGATAAACAGCGCGGTAATCAAACCGAAAACTACGGTCAAGGCCATCGGTTGGAAGGTTTTGCCTGCTACGCCCGTGAGGAAGAGAATTGGTAGGTACACCACAATGATGATACCTACGGCAAAGAGGACAGGTCGCGCTACCTCAGCCGCCGCCGATTGAACAACCGCCAAGCGCTCCTCTGGCTCTGGTTGGTCGTCGGCCAAGCGACGCAGGATATTCTCAATCATGACGACCGAACCATCAATCAAAATACCGAAGTCAATGGCTCCCAAAGAAAGTAAGTTCTCCGAAGTATTGGGCAAGACCAGGAAGCCCACGGCACCCATCATTGCCAGAGGGATAGCGGAAGCGGCAATGATTCCGCCTCGGAAGTTTCCCAGGAGCAGCAAGAGGACCAGAACAACCAGAATCGCTCCTTCAACGAGGTTGTGCCAAACCGTCTCAATGGTGCTGTCAATCAGTACGGAACGGTCATAGAAGGGTACAATTTTTATGCCCTTAGGCAAGCTAGGAGCTAGCTCCGCTAGTTTTTCCTTGACCCCTCGGACGACCATTTCAGAGTTTTCGCCCTTGCGCATCACCACGATGCCAATGGTGGTCTCGCCCTGACCATTTTGGGTGACGACACTTTGAGAAAGCTTCTTCCCGATGACGACCGAGCCGATATCGCGGACACGGACTGCGCCACCGTGACTGGTCACCTGGGAACTAATGTCAGGGGTATTTCTCCATTTTCCCGAAGATTCAGGACCGGAAGCCACCTCATGGCTTGAGATGACTACAGAACCGATATCTTCTGGAGTACTTAGCAGTCCCTCCGCC
>CASBPW010000141.1 GCA_949127685.1 Candidatus Sivonenia alaskensis PMM_0068
ATCAGTCCCGGTGCCGGGCGCTGATAGCAAATCGCCCACCATAGGGCCTGCTCAACGAGTTCCTGGGTCATCCGGGCACCCATAGCATAACCAACAATCTGGCAGGTGAATTGATCCTTGACCCCTGCCAGATACAGCCAGCCTTCCTCCGTAGAAATGTAAGTGATATCGGTATGCCAGACTTCATTCGGCTCCGTGGCTTCAAAACACTGCTTCAGCAGGTTCTGTGCCACTGGCAAGTCGTGGTTCGACTGCGTGGTCGCCTTGAACTTGTGCTTCTGCTTGCAGCGGATCCCCAATTCCCGGCGCAAACGGGCGATACGGTCACGGCCCACTGCAAACCCCTCGGCTTGCAACTCTGACTGCAATCGTATCGCGCCATAGGTCTGGCGGGTTTTCACATGCGCCGCCGAGATCGCCACTTTCAGCCTTTCATCCTCCAGGGCGTGTGCTGAGGGTGGTCGATCCAGCCAGGCATAAAAGCCACTGCGCGAAACCTCCAGAACCTCTGCCATAACCTGCACCGGGTATTCGAGTCGCCACTGTTTCATAAACGCGTACCGGGCAGCGACTCCCTGGCAAAGTACGCTGTCGCTTTTTTTAAGATGTCACGCTCCATGTGGGCTTGCGCCAATTCCTTGCGTAACTGGCTTACCTGGGCTTCCAACTCTGCCACCGTGCGTGTGCCGGGTGCAACTGATCCCGTGGATGTCTTGGCCTTGGCTACCCAGTGCCCCAGCGTCCCCTTCGCCACCGACAGCCGCTTGGCCGCTTCGGCAATCGACAGACCTTGCGTCAATACCACCTTTACCGCCTCAGCCCGAAACTCGGACGTGTACTCTTGATTTCGTTTCATTCATGCCTCCTCATTAAGTCAATTTAACCAATCAGGAGTGTCCATTTTTGTCAGGGTACCTCAACTACAGCCTGCCGCAAATCTAAAGTCAGTGGGTACTCGGGACTTAAGTGTACCGTTGGGATTTTAACTTTGCCAGGGACGGAAGTATTGGGTAGAAATCGTTCTTCCATCCGTGATGCTGCTTCTTGATGATTCGTGGGAAACTTTTCATAGGGCTCCCCATTGGGTTGATTCACATAATAGATACAACCACCCAAAGATTTTTCTTCCTGAGTGTCGATCAGGTCAAATACCAAGGGGCTATGGGGAGCAATAGCAGGGTGTAAAGAGGCAGCGAGTTGTCTGGCTCGAAAACGGACTCCTCCTACATATTCACCCGATATTGCTGTTGCTTTTAGAGGTACAGGCCGACCATTACAGGTCACTACATAACGGCCTGAAAAGTGATCCCCCTCTAAAGCACTCCCTAGCGCTCCTCGCAATGTAACTTGCATTCGTTCCATAGAAGAATCTACATAGCGAGCGGTCATGCCGCCTGTGGTTTCTTCTCCTAATACATGCCAGGGTTCAATAGCATGGCGCAACTCTAACTGTAGAGACGTGTGGTCGAGGGCTTGGAGCGTCACTGCACCATATCGAGGAAAACGGAATTCAAAAAAAGGCTCGAACCATTCCAACCTAAAGGGATAACCTACTTTCTCCAAATCTGCTACTACCTCCTTTAAATCTTCCCCAAGGTAATAAGGCAGCATAAAACGGTCGTGCAGCGTAGTTCCCCAGCGAATTAGAGGCTCTGTATAGGGTTTTTCCCAAAACCAAGCAACTAAAGTCCGAATCAAGAGCATTTGGAGCAAGCTCATCTGCACATCGGGAGGCATGGAAAAGGCTCGGAATTCTAATAGCCCCATCTGAGTACGATAATTTTCCATGGGGAATAATTTATCAATACAGAATGCAGTGCGATGCGTATTTCCGGTGACATCTACCAATAAATTGCGCAACAGACGATCCACTAAGGATGGAGGCACGGCTTGGTCAGGCTTTAGGGATTGGAATGCGATTTCCAACTCATATAAGCTCTCATGCCGAGCCTCATCCACCCGAGGGGCCTGACTGGTAGGGCCCACAAAAAGTCCTGCAAATAAATAGGAAAGACTGGGATGGTTTTGCCAATAACTAATCAGACTCCGTAATAAATCTGGGCGTCGCAGCAGAGGACTCTCGGCGGTGGTTTGACCTCCAATCGTAATGTGCGATCCCCCGCCTGTATCTACACGACGACCATCCTGGGTATATTTCTCAATGCCAAGACCACATTGCTGGGCTTCTTCATGGAGGGTGGTGTGGATTTTGACTAGCTCTTGCCAATGGGCTGCTGGGTGAATATTGACCTCAAGAACCCCAGGGTCAGGGGTAATCTGGAAACCAATAATCCCCGCATTTCCAAGGGGCGGGTAGCCCTCAATTAAAACGGGAATATCTGCTGCTTGGGCGCTGTTTTCAATAGCCACAAGCAAATCGGCGTACCCTCTAGCCGAACTGAAAGGAGGAAGAAAAACGTGCAAAAGCCCGTCTCGCAATTCGACACTCAGCGCTACTCGAATCGAGTTGTCAGGGGATGCTACAGGGGTAGCATTAGGGGCGATCGGCTCACTATCAAGCGTAGCCATCGCTTCTTCCTCTAAATCTTCAGCCCAAGGAATCATACCTAAAGGCAAGCGTAGGCCCAACGGGGAATAGCCTGGAGTTAGTTGGAGCCTATTTTCCGGTGGGGTCCAGCGGCAAGTTTGCCAGTATACCTGCCCCTTTTCTTCTCGACGGACCGCCAAGAGAGGCAATGTGTAGCCTGCCAGCTCATTGGTATCGGGTTCATAGGCGGGCATTACATATTCTGGTGCTATCCCTAGACCTTGGATTAGGGCCTGGATGAAAAGAGCTACTTCTTGCTGGGTATGACCGTAATCCTTGCCCTCTAGGGCGAGGAGTTTAGGATTACGCCAAAGGGGGACTCCATCTTCGCGCCAGTAACAGGCCAAAGCCCAACGGGGTAGAGCTTCTCCGGGATACCATTTTCCTTGACCATAGTGCAGCAGTCCCCCCTGGGCAGAAAATCTAGGCCCTAGGCGGCCCAACAGCTTTCTGGCTAATTCCCTTTTCTCGTCTCCCAGGGCTGCGATCTTCCATTGCAAAGATTCAAAATCATCGGTGGAAACAAAGGTAGGCTCTCCTCCCATCGTCAAACCGACCCCTAAGCGGTTGAGCTCTTCTTCTACTCGATGCCCTAATGCATCAATCTGTTGCCATTGCTCTTCGGTATAGGGGTGGCTCACGCTGAAAGATTCCTCTTATTGAACTGAATGGACTAAACAAGACGATGGCCGCAACTAGAACAAAAACGGTCCTCAGGCTCTACGGCGGTTCCACATTGACTACAAAAACGACGGGGATTGGGAGTATTGGGTATATTTGGCGTGCTGGAAGCCAGAGGCGACCCCATACGCATTTCCATATCGCCCATACGCATTTCCATAGGGTTCATCTGCATACCCCCCATATTCATCGGTTTCATCGGCTTCATCGGTTCCATCGGCTTCATGGGGCCCATCTGCATCCCTCCCATGCTCATTGGTTTCATGGGTTCCATCGGTTTCATGGGCTCCATCGGAGGCAGAGAGGAGGTGGGAACACTGGCAACTTGTTGCACCTGCATCTGCTGAGAGCCGCTGAGAGAAGGCACTCCACCCATAACCTGCATGCTACTGCCTTGGATGTAAATAAAATGTTCGCCCTGCGCCGTTGTAATTTTTAGTACAGTGCCACCAGCAGTCTGAAATATCTCAGGGGGAGTAGTCCAGCTTCCGGTGTGAAAACCAGTGCTGGACTGTTGTTGCTGCCCTGGACCGCCACTCATCGTAGTGACAATAGTTTGAGTTCCTTGGTGGTCAAGATAAATTCTTTGGCCTGTGCCCAGCTCGCATGCATAAGCCATAGGCGCCTCGTAGTTTATGAACAATGTCTTTATTCTGATGTTTAGTTTTGAAGGTTTGCTGATTCTTAACAATTGTGTTAGCTAAAAGTTCATATTGCTACATTCGTGAATGCCAAATCAAACTTGATCACTTTGATACCCATTCTGAATTAATGCTTGCATAATTATGGATGCTCAGCCGCTTCTCCTGCGGCTTCTTTCATCGTATGGGCTAAAAGGGTATAGACTACCGTCCAAGCTTCTTTAACTTCAGGAGTGAAAGAACTGCCTAGACCCTGTTCTAGGGTCCAGAGTAGGGAAGCTCCAACCGTATCATAATGACTATTTTCGACTCCATAGGTTGCATGACGTCTTCCCATATCTTGGACAACGGGCACGAGTTTATCTAAGTCATCCAAACCATCAACGGCTATACGAATCATCATCATCAGCTTCTGTCCCTGTTCTTTCATATCTCCCTTGAATAAGGGTTGTAAAGCAGGATCTAGTTCAAAAAGACGACCATAAAAAAGGTCTGCGGCTAGGTCAGAAATAGGAGCAACTTTGGCAAATGATTCCTGGACTAGAAGCTTTTGCTCAGGTTGCATGGTTTTCTCTTGGGTATTTAGGGGCTTGCAGTAAGACTTAATTGTATCGGGGATGCGTGAGAAGCAATGAATTGCAATTCTTAATCTTCCTTTGTTCAGGTTTACAATTGACGGAAGCTGATACCCATGTCCGCTGAAATGATGAACTGGGAATGCCCCCTTAGCCTATGGATACTAAGCCCCAAGTTAAAACCACCATATTCGATACCCAAGCGGGTTTTGAGCATTTTTGGGCTGGATTAAAACGAGAGGGGTTTCGCAAAGTCAAAGTGTTGTACCACGGACGGACCCGCCGATGGAAGGTAGAAACACTCTGTGAAAGCTTGGATGATCCAGAACGTCTGCAAAAGATAGAACATGATGCCAAAAATATGGAGGAAGCAGCGCAGCATCTGGAGCGAATGGTCTATCCTCCTAAGTCCTGGGAAGACTGAGGGCATGAAGATTAGGTGCCAGACTAATCCAAGAATGAAAGATAACAGCCCTATACAAAAAACCAGGACAAAACTTTCGCCTTGTCCTGGTTTTCATCATTTAATCCAGCAAAAACGTTAATCTTTGATGGTGATTCCCATGTTGCGAGCTGTTCCCGCAATAATCTTCATCGCAGCATCGATGTCATTGGCATTGAGGTCTACCCTTTTTACTTCGGCAATTTCCCGTAGCTTGTCCCGACTAATAGACCCAACTTTTTCGGTATTAGGCTTGCCAGAGCCTTTGGGTATCCCTGCTGCTTGCGTCAACAAGACGGATGCAGGCGGGGTTTTCAGAATAAAGGTAAACGAACGGTCTTCAAAGATGGTGATTTCTGCTGGGATAATCATGCCCGCCTGATCGGCTGTACGAGCATTGTATTCTTTGCAGAACATCATAATGTTGACCCCATGCTGACCAAGAGCAGGGCCGACAGGAGGAGCTGGGTTTGCTTTCCCTGCGGGCAGGGCAAGTTTGACAATCGCTGAAACTTTCTTCGCCATAAAAAGGCCCTTCGGGGCTACCACTAAAAAACACAGTCTATAATCATCGGTCTAAACGTTCTTTTTGACAAGACCGCAAACAGGCGTGCAGCAATTCTCATTATGAGACATTTGTACTCAAATCATAGCTGGCAGAGAGTTTTATGACTGAATCGCTGAACGATGGAATGAGGGTTCCAGCCAGTTGATTTGCTAAAAACAGGATCCCTGCATGAGAACTCTTCTCATAATGAGAATTACTGGCCTTATTAAAGGGGCTACGGGTCTGAAGTGACCATTGCCGCGGGCGTGAACGGTAGGGAATGGCCTCGCATTTAACCTATCTCCACCACAACTATGAATAACAGATGGGATAGTGAGGAGTAGAGCGGGTACTAAGATCTTGGTCTATGTTGTTCCAGCTCGTCTTCCATAAACATGTCTATGGACAGAAATACTAAGGGCCTGTCCCTGCCATTGGTCGTTTTTATCAGTGCCCTATTGTTGGTCCTGGTAACAACGCTAGTGTTCAGCAGTAACCAGCAGCTCCAACGTTCCGTATGGCAACGCAGTCGGGTGGGAGCAGGCTATGCGGCAGAGAGTGGACTGGCCACCATGCGCACGGAAGCAAAGTCTATTCTGCTCGATGTAGCTTCTGATGGGGGGGAATTACCAGAGCGGACTAGCCCTTTTCAGCTTGGCTTTGATGGAGATGAACTCTATTTTGCCCGTTTCCGAAATGCTGAGCCCCTAGGGACCAGTGACGAAATCACCCTGGATGATCTGGACACCGAAGATCTGCTCCCAACAACCTATGAACAGACTCCGGCTCCTTGGCTCCGCCAGGATGGAGCGCAGCGCTGGTGGTTATACCGTTTTGGCCCTGTCCAATGGTTTCCTCTGAATTTGGAAACTCTGTTGCAAGGAGAGGGCAAAATGACGGTGGCGCAACGCACCGTGGATGTGGTGGGAGAGGTTTTGGGTCAGCAGAATCCCCAAGCCAAGAAGCTTTTATCCCAAAACCTAGAAATTTCGGTCAATCTCAAGGAGCAAATTATCCATCAACGTCCCGAAGCCAGTTTGACCTTACTGAGTAAGGCGACCAAAGCTCCTGCCCTAAACATAGAAGGTTCCAACCAGCCCTTCTCCGCGATTCAAGTGACCGGACCGATATGGATCCAAAGTGCTGCTGATAAGGGTGCCGTCCTCAAAAACAACGTAAAAGTGCTCAGTTACAAACTCGATAAAGATAAGGACCTGTTTTACAACCAGCTCTATAGAGACAATTTGAAATCAGATGCACTCATATTTTCGGGACCGAACAATGGACTTTCTGTAGAGACTCCGGCCAGTTGGAACGTTACCCCAGAACTCCTGACTCAGGAATCTTTAGAACCCTATTTGCCTGAGCGACTGATTAAGTGGCTTGCAGAACGGGGCACCCAAGCAACTGGGTTTCGCCAAGACCAAAATCTGATCAGTGACCAGGAAGAAGTCATCTATGACGCAAAAGAGAGAGTCTTTGATTTTTCTAAAGCCCGCTATGGAATTCTGGTAGTTAAAGACCTTTCGATCACCGCCGACAAGTTTTCCATCTTCCGCTACCGAGGGCGCGGCACCCTCTTAGTCCAGGGGGCCTTGGTCCTCGAAAATCTCAGCCTATTGCCAGAGCGTGCAGAAGATAGTCTTTCTATTCTGGTGAGTCCCAGAGACTTCAACGCACCTGCCCTCCTTCTGCGTTCTCTGAGTCCTGAAGCCCCTTCTACCATCTTGGCTGATAAAGAAGGTCAGCCCATTATGCTCTCCACTAAAGAGACCAATCCAGATCCCCAGAGTCCATCAGGCATTCTCCGGCGGACGCGCTCAGCGGTGACGATCGATAAAATCACCCTGCCTCTGGATACGCGGTTAGTCGCCATTGGTGAAGATCTGGCGGTGGTGCCTGCCCGTCTCAACCCCTCTGACCCGGAACGTGACCCAGAGGTAGTGGTAGCGATCGGGGGAGTAGGCCAAGGGCGTGTGACAAGGTTGGAGTATAAAAGTATCCCTGGAAAAGTGTTGCCTTTAGGACAGATCAAAGCTCAAGTGTTTACGACGGGAACGGTAGAAATCCTGGGTAGTTTTGGCGTACAGGGCAGCCTCTTGGCGGACAGTCTCCAAATCCGCCCTGCTCCCAACGCCGGAGCCCAAAATCTGATCTACGGTGCTGACTATGGAGACCGCTATCTTGCTGACTTCACCTATGCGCCGATGCCTGCCACCGTAGGCAGTCTGTTGGTTACGGTACGGAACAATCACAAAAATGGTAGCTTGGTCGATGATGTGGCTGCCCAGGCCTGGAATCCTCTTTCGCTTGATGTTATCCGTTCTTCCTTGACTACTCCCCCAACACCCCCTCCAGCCGCCAAGCCTATCGCGGAGTCTGTCGCCACGTCGGTTCCTAATCCTGCAGTACAACCCGCGACCCAGCCATCTACTCTCGCTCCGGCTACGCCTGGAACTCCCGTTCCTCCTCCCCAAGCGGTCCCTGCAGCGCCTTTGCCCTTAGCCATACCCAAACTAGGGAACTCCGTAGAGAAATTCCGTCTCCAGTCCATTGGGGAGCAAGGTAGATCGCGTTTAGCAGTCCTTGAAGTGAAGCAAGGGGAAATTCAAAAGAGTGTCGATGTGGCCAAAGGGGATGTCGTCGGTAGTGGGTGGACCGTCCAAGAAATTACGAACGATAGTGTGCTTTTGCGCAAAGCAAAGGCTTCTCAGTGGCTTAGATTATAGGACACAATCTTACCTCGCCTGGATATCACCCAAATATTCTGGCATGATCTAAACTCCAAAAAATGACTCCTCAGCTCATCACTGGGGATATGAAATATATACAGTGCTAAGGAAGAACTTAAGCCCCTCGTCCTTGCCGTAGTTCTTCGATCAAATCTCGTATGGCTACTTGGTTACTCTGTGCCAACATTTGCGCCGCCTCTGATGCCTGGGCTGACCTTTGCGCCGATTCTAGCAGGGCCTTCCGGTCCTGATTCATCACGGCATTCGTGCGGCTTAGCTCCGACACGGCTGAAACCAAAACTTCGATGGTTTTAGATTGCCGCTCAGATACTTCCCGAAGCCCTAAAATACTTTGGGCCTGTTGTTCAGCGGTTTGTGCCTGTTGCTGAGATACTTCCCGGAGCCCTGAAATACTTTGGGCCTGTTGTTCAGCGGTTTGTGCCTGTTGCTGGGATACTTCCCGAAGCCCTAAAATACTTTGGGCTATTTTGTCTAAACGGTCCCCAAACTGGTCAAACCGTTCGCCCTGTCTTTCACTGACGGTAATCATGCGCTCCAATCGGGTGTCAATACTATCAAAGCGTTCTGAGGCATTCATTCAATTTCTCCTATGTAGTTATTTTACTGGACAGTCAAAAGTTTGTGTTGTGTCTCACCCTCTGCATCTTCAGCAAAAAACTTTGATCAACTAGATTGGCTAATACCTGAAGGGCTCCACTTAAGGGTCAGCATCAACTAAATCAATCCATAATCTAGCTAGTTAGCTGATATCCAGCTAATACATTCCTCCATTTGCTTCTGCATCGTTGCTGCATCGGCATGATGGCGGCGTCCATGCCCAGGGAGTACCCATTCAAAGGAATAAGCCGTTAGCTTCTTCATCGACTGGATTAGTATCGGCCAGGAATACCAGCAAGCATTGCGAAATGCGATTAGTTGGTTATATCGTTCAGACCAGGCTAAATGGTCTCCCGTGAAAAGAAATTTATTTTTGTAGAGTAAAACGGTGTGGCCTTTGGTATGACCGGGCACGGGAATAATCAATAAATCAGGAGCGAAGGCAATGGGTTCAGTCCCCGAAAGCTGAATTTCCACTTCACGGGTATTGGGTCCAATATCATCCCGATGCAGAACACGTTCGCACTCAAAATGTTCATGAAACTTTTGATGGTCTGCTACATCGTCTCGGTGGGTCAAATAGAGGTAGCGGACGCCCCCCATCGCCTCTAGTTGCTTGACGAGTGGCGCGGCAAAACGAGGAGAATCCACCAGGATATTGCCTTCTGCCCGCTGAATCAGATAGCTGGCGGCCCCGTAGGAACTTTCCGCATGATAGCCACAGTGATAGACATTTTCGGCCACTAAAATCGGAAAACTCTGCTGGACCGTCTTAATATCGGTCGGCTTTTCCACGGTTCCAATCGAAGCGGTAGGACAGGCGAGCAGAGCTTGCATCGCATGTAATCGTTCTTTTTCATTTTCCGGTTGATGATAAACGGCAGACTGGTCTGTGGCTTCATGGAAAACTTCAGGAGCCATCCAGCGGCAGGTATCGCAATCAATGCACGTACTGTCTACATAGAGGTCCCCGCTGACATTCTGGGGCCGACGCTGTTCTAGCCGAGCCATGGCTTTATGCCTCCTACGTAAGGCTCTAACAATTCCATTGTCGCTATTTCATCCAGCAATTCTAAGATTGGGGCCAAGACCTCAGGTACACTGCCCTAAAGGCTGCAACACTCTGACGTGGAGTGTGGCAGAATTGCTGCGGGTCTCTTGCATAGACCTAGTCCTATCCTGTTGAGCTTCTCATGGAACCGTCTATCCAACAGTTTATCCAACAACTTGTGAATGGTCTTACTTTAGGCAGCATGTATGCCCTTATTGCTCTGGGCTACACCATGGTGTACGGCATCCTAGAACTGATTAACTTTGCCCATGGCGAAGTAGTGATGGTGGGAGCCTATACTGCGCTGGGTGTATTGGTGATTACCTTAGGAGCTGGTCTGCCCTGGGGATTAGCTTTTACTTTGGCTCTTGTAGGAGCTGTCCTGGTGTGCTGTTTGCTCGGAGTGGGAATCGAACGATTGGCTTACCGTCCACTGTTAGGAGAAGCCAAACCCCTCAATTTATTAGAACTAGCGGTACTTACTGGAGTGGGTGGAGGAGTTTGGGTACTATATACCTTGCTCCGAGGGACCTATAGCCCTATCGCCATAGCTCAAGGCTTAGGGGTTGGCGTGATCGGTGCTGCAGCCTTGGGTGGATTATTTTGGTGGTTGAGTCAGGCTATACCCTCCCGCAAAGCGCCTAAACTCTCTTTGCTTATTACCGCTTTGGGGATGTCTATTTTTCTTCAAAATGCCGTTCGTTTAATTGCTGGCAGCAGAGACCAAGTCCTGCCTCAAGTCCTGCCTGCCATCACCTGGCGCTCCAATGGCATACAAATTACGCTGACCCAAGTATTGATCCTAGGGGTGAGTGTCTTTCTGATGGCTGCGCTCACGTTCCTAATACAAAAAACTCGTCTGGGTAAAGCAATGCGGGCTACAGCACAAGACATGCAGGCTGCCCAATTGATGGGTATCAATACCGAACAAATTGTAGTGATTACTTTTATCTTGGGCTCTTCCCTCGGAGCCGTAGCAGGCGTGCTTTTCGGGGTCTTTTTCCAAACGATCAACTTCTTTATTGGCTTTCAGGCAGGGCTCAAAGCATTTACTGCAGCCGTTTTGGGCGGGATCGGTAATATCCCTGGAGCGATGCTAGGAGGCCTACTTTTAGGGGTGATTGAGTCATTGGGAGCGGGCTACTTATCAAGTGAATGGAAAGATGTTTTTGCATTTACCATCTTGGTTGGTGTTTTGTTATTTCGCCCTTCAGGACTTCTGGGAGAGAATGTTCCCGACAAGGTTTGAAGTGATGATTATCATAAATAAAGACCAGCTCTTTACAATCGCAGATAAAGATTGCTAGTCTTGGATGCCAGCTTTGCAGTTCTAGACATTTCCCAATCAATACATAAGCAGTCTTCAAGTCAAGAAATTTATTGATAAGGTTTGTGATATCCTTGCTCTGAGCCCTGGACATCTCCTTAAAAAGTCATTGGAAAAGAGGAGACGCCCCTAATAATTGTTCCATTCTTGCCTGATTTTGTCGCAACTGAGTGTGTCGCAAGTTCCGGGTCCAGCCACTTATTCTCAAAACTAAATCTAGGTATATCTATCGAAATGGATCATATAGGCAAACTTTTGCTGAAACTGTTATATATTTAAACAAAATTCCCTAGACGACTAGTTTAAAGTAACTAGTTAATTAGCCCCTCTGAATTCACCGTGACTTCTTCTTCTGTCGCCAGCCCTGCAACTAAAGCCCAATTCGTTGCCCGACGTCAGGCCATCCGTCGAGAACGTCAACGGCTCCATTTCCTCAAATTCTGGCGTTTTGCGGTGGTTCTTGCTTTGGCCATCGGTTTAGTGGGACTCGTTCGCTCTTCCTGGGGAGAGATTAAGGGAGTAGAACAGATTACGGTTGAGAGAAACAGAGCCCTAGCTGCATCTCAGGTTTATGAGCAACTTGCCCTTACCTTCCCCATGCCTATTTATTTGGTCGAGCCCCATCAACTAGAAGAGCGGTTACAAGCGCTACCGATCGTTGAACGTGCTCATTTAAGCAGGCAATTGTTCCCGTTAGGGCTCCATATTGAGATAAAGGAGAGGGTTCCTGTGGCAACAGCGCCTCGTTTTGGAACAGCAGGAGTCCTGGATGCAGAAGGAGTTTGGATATCTGGTGCAACTTATCCTAAAGTGAATCGCCCCAAGCTTAAGGTCGAAGGATATACTGTCCAGAGACAAAAAGATTGGCAAGCCCTCTATCCCATTCTCCAGAAGGCTCCAGTCCCCATCCAAAAAGTGGATTTCAACGATCCGCGCAACTTGATCTTGACTACTCGTCTTGGAACTATATGGTTGGGTTCTTTGGAGCCTCAGCGCCTAAACAAACAGTTTCGAGCCTTGAAGCAGTTAGTTCCCCTTACCCAAAAATATGCTCCGGAGCAGATTCAATATTTTGACCTCCGGGACCCCACTATGCCTGCTTTCCATCTGCGTCCCAAGCCTCAGGCGAAGCTTAAGGAAGGCTCTAAGCTCCAGAATTGAGATGTGCGTCTTATTCGCTCATCTTCCGAAGAAAGTTTTCGTTTTGCCCCATTATCCCCATAAAGCTATGCCAAACTGGACAAAATACCTACGTAATAGTAAGAGTGATTCTTCAGAAAGTCGGGTAAGATTAGACGAAGTTTTACCTGGTTCAAGCCATCTGATGTCTCCTCAAACTGGCACAAATTCTCGCTTTGAAGAATTCACCTCCTCTGGGTCTGCGCGCATTAAAGTCATTGGCGTAGGCGGTGGAGGCGGAAATGCCGTCAACCGCATGATTGCAAGCAATGTGACAGGCGTAGAGTTTTGGGTAGTGAATACGGACGATCAAGCACTCCGTAACTCTTCTGCCCAAAATCGCTTACAGATTGGTCAAAAGCTTACCCGTGGTCTTGGGGCCGGGGGAAATCCTGCGATTGGTCAAAAAGCAGCCGAAGAATCCCGTGAAGAAATTGCCGCCGCCCTCGATGGGGCGGATATGGTTTTCATCACTGCAGGGATGGGAGGGGGAACAGGCACCGGTGCAGCCTCTATCGTCGCCGAAGCCGCAAAAGAAGTTGGCGCTTTGACTGTAGGTGTAGTGACCAAGCCCTTTACCTTTGAAGGTCGTCGTAGGCTTCAGCAGGCGGAAGAAGGTATTCAATCTTTCCAGGGACGAATCGACACCTTAATCGTGATCCCCAATGACCGCTTGCTGCAAGTGATTTCAGACCAAACCCCTGTGCAGGAAGCTTTCCGCATTGCAGACGATGTACTCCGTCAAGGGGTCCAAGGGATCTCGGATATCATTACAATTCCCGGCTTGATCAACGTCGATTTTGCTGATGTGCGGGCGATCATGGCTGATGCTGGTTCCGCCTTAATGGGGATCGGTATGGGCTCCGGTAAATCTCGGGCCAGAGAAGCAGCCCTTACTGCTATTTCCTCTCCGTTGTTGGAATCCTCTATTGAAGGAGCTTCTGGTGTTGTCATTAATGTTACGGGCGGCCATGACCTCACGCTCATGGAAGTTTCAGAAGCAGCCGACGCCGTGTATGAAGTAGTGGATCCCAATGCGAATATCATCTTCGGCGCCGTGATTGATGAACGTCTCCAGGGCGAACTGAGAATTACCGTCATCGCCACAGGCTTCAATGGGGCTCTAAGGAGGGGTGGTGGAGAACGAATTCGTTCGGAGTCTGCCCCTCTAACGTCCTCAGCTCAAACGGGAGATGACTTCCTCGATATCCCAGAGTTCCTGCGTAAGCGTAAGCCCCTCTAGGTAACCCATGAAGGTTGTCGTACTTTTAGGAGGGATTTCTCCTGAACGAGAAGTTTCGCTGAAAACAGGTGAAGCTGTAGTGGGGGCTTTAACCCGATTGGGTCATCAAGCTATTCCTGTGGACCCCGATCGAGAACTTCCTCGAAAATTGTTGGAGCTTGGGCCCGATTTTGTTTGGATAGCGCTTCATGGAGCTACGGGAGAAGATGGGACGATCCAAGGTCTGTTGGATTGGCTGGGCCTTCCCTACAACGGTTCTGGGGTGCTTGCTAGTGCCTGTGGCATGGACAAAGTGGTTTCTAAGGATCTGCTCCAGGGCGCTGGTTTACCCGTCATCCCCTATCAAGTGCTAGAGAACCCAGAGGCTGCTCCTCTCGCTTGTCTGGAAGCGCTCGGGCTTCCCATGGTGGTTAAGCCTGCTCAAGCGGGATCCTCCGTGGGAGTTTCTATCGTCCAGACGATCAGCGAATTTCCTGAAGCTTTAGAGAAGGCCCTTCGTTATAGTCCCCAAGCTTTGGCAGAAACATTCATTCCAGGCAAGGAAATCACGGTCACGGTCTTTGGCAAGAAGACCTATCCTGCTATCGAAATCATTCCTCAGGTAACGGCTTTTTATGATTATGAGGACAAATATAGGGCAGGGGGCTCTCGCCATCTCTTGCCCCCAGACCTACCGGAAACGACCCTGGACCTTTTAAGTGACTATGCGTTGAAGGTCTATCGGGCCTTTAAGTGTAGAGGCGTCGCGCGTGTAGATTTTCGGGTCACTCCTGAAGGACAAGCGTGGGCCCTAGAAGTGAATACCTTGCCAGGGATGACCAGCACTTCCCTAGTGCCAGAAGCGATGGCTGCAGCGGGCATTTCTTTTGAGCAGTTGGTCAAACTCAGCCTAGAAGATGGCCTATCCAGGCTGCTTTGAGTGGTTTACCCTTAACCCCACCTACTCGGAGCCATCGTCCTGAAGGGCTTGATTGCAGGGCTCACGGTTGAAGGAAGAACCAGCCTTTCTGACTATTGTGGCAGCAGTTTTGGTCCCTAATTTATGGATAGGACTAGCTACTACTCAATACGTTGCACTTCCTCCTGTCCTGTTCTCGCGACCAAAATGAGATCAGCTAAATCTACAAATAGCCCATTTTCCAAAACTCCTGGAATGTTATTGAGTTGATATTCCAGGACGACAGGATCATCAATGCCACCAGGGAAGGTGATGTCTAGGACAAAATTTCCTTGGTCGGTGATCACGGGTCCACCTTTGCGGATAGCCATCCGCAGGTCCACCTTGGCTCCCATTTCTTCCAATCGTTTCGTCACGAAAGCAGCGGCGAGAGGCAAAACTTCTATAGGCAGGGCAAAAGTGGTATTGAGTTTTTCAACCAGTTTGGAATCGTCCACGATCACCACAAAGTAGTCTGCCATCGCTGCAACAATTTTCTCGCGGGTATGGGCAGCCCCTCCCCCTTTGATCAGATTCTTCTGGGGGTCTACCTCATCGGCTCCATCAATCGCGATATCTAAATGAGTCGCTTCATCAAGGGGGATTGTGGGGATCCCCTCTTTACGGGCAAGGAGCACTGACTGGAAGGATGTCGGTACGCCAATAATCTTTAACCCTTCTTCTCTAACCCGTTGTCCTAAGGCTGCAATCATAAACGCCGCAGTGGATCCTGTGCCCAAGCCCACCATCATGCCGTCTTTCACGAGCTGAGCAGCGGCTTCACCCGTACGTTTTTTTGCAAGGTCTTTCGGGTTCATGGTCATGACGTACTGCCTGTAGAGGGAAACGAGAGCATGATACCGCTCTGCATGACGGATTGGAGTAAATAGTTGCCGTAGTAGGCTACTTTTGTGTTGATTCTATCAAGTTAAGATCAAGCTAAATGTCCTGAGGAAATTACTTAGAACTACCGAAGAGCGCTTCTACGTGCTTTATAATCACTTCATCCATAACTTTACTGTGCTTTATAAATATCGTTGTCTAGAAAGGTACTTTGAGATTATACAAACAATAAAAGTAGAGTACCAATTGTGGACAAATTAATTAGCCGTCTTATTGATGAAATTTATAAGGAATGCGAAAATTCTTACCAGAAAACAGGCCGGATTCCTAATGTGAAAGAGGTAGTCGCAAAAGCTTTGGATGGTTTGGGATTCCAGCTCCATGGACAGCGCCCTGAGATAGAAGATGCTGTTCGTAACAGTGTTCAAGAAAGTCTTTTGAAGGCAAAGCTAAAAAAGAAGAGTTCTTCTTCCTATTAAGTTTAAATGTAAGTATTTAGGCCCCTAAAAGTCATTGACAGAGGAGCTTTCAAAACTTACATGCTTGGAGGCTAGAACAGGCGACACTGCCCACGTCTATTTCGGAAAAATCATATTCTTTTTTCATAAGTTGAAATTACGCTACTGTTACCCTTCTCGTTGGATCAAGGATCAATCTAAAACTCAACAAGCGCATACCCTTTTTTATCCTCTGCCTCCTGTTCATAACTCGGTTTTCCCTGTTGGAGTCGCAGTTCTTCCTCGTTCAAATCTTTAAGCTCCAAACCTTTCACCGTCATTGGGTCATAGTCTTCATACTCGCTGGCCAGATCCAGAACATTCACAAATTGCCGGAGAAATTGGCGGGGGACAATGCCCACATCACCTCTGAAGCCTGAGGTGACGTTAGCCACCAAGCGTTCAATAAACTCAGTAGTTATCTTTTTCTCCAAACGCGTCTTTTTTTCAGTGGGATAAATTTCTCGGAGTTTCAAGGCTACTTCTTTCAATCGTTTAGCATCGAAAGGTTTGAGTTCCAGTTGAGGCTGGCGGGGACTGACAAAGCCACCTTGGCTATCGAATTTTATGCGGTCGTGCAGGGGTTGTAAACCTGCCACCCCCCGGTTGCTATCGAAGAACTCTGGCGTCCCGGTGAAGACCCACAGCAAGCCCCCGAAACGATCCGCTGCATCACAGATCTGACGAATGCCATTCAAGGATTTACCGCGCATATCATGGCGCATCCGTAGAATCGTCTCCGCTTCATCGATGATAATCACCAGACCCTTGTACCCGGCAGCCTTTACAATTTCGAGAATCCCTTGGAGATAGTCCAACGCTTCACGACTGCCGATGTCTCCCTTAATTCCCGCAATTTTCTTAGCCCCCGCTGCCACATTCTCACTGCCCGACAACCAGGAAAGCAGTGCACTCGCTTCCGGCATCTCTCCTTTCTGTTTGAGGGAAAAAATAGCCCGTAATACGCGTGCCATATCCTCCGGTGCTTTTCCGCCAGTTAAAGAGGCCAGTTCAGCCTCCATTCGTTCTTGCACTTTGGCATCAAAATCTTCGTTAGCTTCATCGGCCCCTCCCGCAATCAGAGCATCTTCCACTTTGGCAATCCAGCGGTCGATGATATCGCTTAAGGCTCCACGAGGACAGGAATTCGTACCCAATTCTTGGACAACTTTTCGATACACATCATCGAACTTATAGAAATGCAGATCATTGTCAGAAACTACGACGAAACTAGTGGCAAATCCTTGGGCTTGGGCATCCAGCACGGCAAGGCGCGACATGAAGGTTTTCCCACAGCCATAGCCCCCTCTCAGAAACTTGAAGACTCCTTCCCCGTCTGCTGCCAATTTCAACTGGCGATGGACCTCAGTCCGTTGACGGTCAATGCCCACAGCAAAAGTTTCTAGCCCTCTTTCCGGGACTACTCCAGAGCGAAGTCGCTCAAAAACGTGCTCAATATCGCGTGTACTAATAGCCATAGTGTTCTTTTTACTTAAGTCTCATTGACGTATCGTTTTCCACTGGCTGTGGTTTCAATCCTGACAGAGAAAGGGACTTTCTTCAGATATTCCTCAAAAGCTAAAGAGAAACTGCGAGCCTTGCGTGCACCTCCCAGAAATTGAGTCAATTCATTTTCGGTGACCGAACCATGACGCTGTAAATGGCTAAAAACCGCCCGTATATTCTCATCCTCAAAGCTATCTTGCCAAGCACTGCTATGGTTTGTTGGAATCGGGGAAGGCCTGCTTGCAGACACAGCATCGGCTTCATCGGGGATCTCGTCTGGCAGAGTGCCCACCACTCTAAAGGAAGCCTCTAGACTCGCAGGGACTATTTCCTCTTCTGCTTGGGGCTCGTACACTTCTACCTGAACCTGTTCATCTTGCGGTCCAGTGAGGTCAAACAAAACCTCAATCCAATCCTGATTCAGGACAATAGCCAGTTGGTGTTTGTTGAGATTATTCATCACCGCACCGGGAGCATCTTTGAGCGTGACTAGGATATCAGGACGATCCGGTACGCGCAGCGCTAAATGGATCAGCTTAGGGTCAGGATGGATAGGCCCTCCTGGCGACTCAGCAATGGCTTTGACCCTGATTTGCAGGCGGCTGTAGCCTAACATTTCCGGTTTAGCCTCTGCTTCAAGGTGATACTTGACTTTGAAAGCGGAGGGCTCCTGGAGATTAGAAGGCTCCTGCACGGCGGATACTTCTGTAGAAACGACAGTTTGACCTACATTACCCGTAATAAAGACAAATTCTTGGACCCCTAAGTTGCGTAGACGATCCCACGCTAACTGAACTTCCTCGATCCAATGCCCAAAGCCTACGAGGCTAAGCTTCTTTTCCCCTGCGTCCCTAATTTCTTGGGACTGATTGAGTTCTTTTTCTTTTACTCCTATTTCCTTACCATCCACTACAATCAGGTCCGCTTCCAAACAACGCTGTTCCAAATGGTCAGTTGTCTGTTCACATACCTCTTTTAACGTTAAGAATTCCACGCGATGGCGACTGGAACTAGCGTTATCGGTACCCTGTTTCTCGAATGGGCGGATGCTGGATGCATCGGCTTTAGCACTATTGAGGTCTTTTTTAAAACGCTGGAAGTCCTTTTCTGAAGTGAGCAATGGCCAACGGTCAGTACGGGCGGGTGCCACTTCCGTGATCCCTTTAGGCGTAAGAGATGGTAGTTCAGCAGAGCGGGCTTTGGGAGGAATGGCCTTTGGACTTACTTTTGGACTTGCTTTTTGCAAATCGGAGAAGAATTCTTGGGCCATCTCATGACAAAGGGTATCGACCAGAAAATAGGCAACTTTACTCCTGCTTGGTGGGCCTGAGTCTTGATGTTGACGAAAAGTATCTGGCGGCAGTTTATCAGAAACGTTTTGTGGCTGCTGTTGTAGTTGCTTCGCTATTTTTCGGAGTTCGGCAAAGTCGGACAAGGTCGGCTCCAATCAGAATCTGCTGACTGTTATTCAAACAGCAGGGGATTGGTCTACTTTATCGCTCCCTTGGGGGAGAGGGTAGAGGCTTGGCGGTCAGAAGCTCGATAGGCTGACCAAAGTAGAGTCTTTCTCCCAATAACGGACGGGTGCGTTTCAATAGGGTGGAAATAGGACCCTGGAGCATGGTTAATTCACCATTGACGTTTACTGGGCTCAAACGAGTGGAAGGAAAAGATTCTATAAAAGGTGCTCGGACTAAGGCAGGCATTCCCCGAACCAACACCAGTCGAATATCTTGTGGACTACAGGTCAGTAGCGCTTCTGCGGCACTAGATGCACCAGGACTACAGATCAGGAGTAAATCTGCGGGACTGCCGACCCTAAGCTGGCCTCGTTCCGGCACTCCTAGCAAGCGAGCCGCATTCGTTGTCACCATGGCCATCAATTCCGCATCAGGGAGCAGCCCCCGAACCGTTTGTAGTTCTGCCAGTAAAGTATCGGGACCACTGGCGGTTGAGTCGGTTCCCAAGGCAAGGGTAATTCCAGCTTTTCGTAGCGCCTTGATCGGAGCAGTCTGTCCATAAAGAAACTGATTGCTAGAAGGACACCAGACTAAACCTGTATCTGTTTGAGCAAGCACCTCAATGTCTTTTGGCTTCAGGGCAATGCCGTGAATCAAGACGGTTCTGGGGCCTAGTTTCCCTTGCTGGTGTAGTTGATCTACCTCGCGATAACTGGCTTCATCGGTTCCTTCTGCCGCATGAATAAAAAAGGGCGCATGGCGTGCCCATCCATACCAGCCCTTGAGTTTACTGCCAGGGCGATGACACCAGCGGTACGCAGGAACTTGGATAGGTAACGAGCCTAGCTGCCGATGAGCACGGTCATGATGTTGTACCGTCGTCACCCCACTCAGCAGATTTCGATAAGCCCCCCAAAGCAGCCGTTCCCAATAGCTGAGTTCCCAAATCTCACGAATAGGCGAACGGTCGGGTTGGTAAACTGCTTTCCCCCACTCTTCACTATTGGCATAGGGAGGATTCCCCAGATGAGGTAGGAGGTCAAGACCGAGATGATCATGGGCATTAATCAGTCCTGGCAGTAGCCAGCAACCCTCTCCATCCATCTGTTTTTCTGAGTGAACCGAAGAAATCTGCCCTAAATGAGTAATTTTCCCTTGATGCAGACGGATACTCCCCCGTTCCCCATTGATCAGAACATTTGTGATCCACCATGTCATAATCCGTTCGTTCTGAAGCCCCATCGCGATCATAAAAGAGCAGACGCTGGAGCGAGTATATGACTTTTCGATGGACGTGGGTTAGATCACGGTGATGTTGGTTGGACGCAGCACTGTAGCACCAATCGGCGCAGTATTTCTTCATCTAGGGGTTGCTTTACACATTTTCTATAGTTTTCGGATAGGCTCTAAGG
>CASBPW010000142.1 GCA_949127685.1 Candidatus Sivonenia alaskensis PMM_0068
CACCCTATGCACTCTCACAAGGCATCGCGCCTGTCTACGCAGCTACAGAGGGGAATCTCTTTGCCGTTTTGCGGGCGCCCGATGCCAACTGGGCTTTTCTGCAGAGTCGCTTGAATGGCTATCCCTATAGCTTAGTAAATCAGGCTGAGTTGTCCTTGGACAAACTCAAAAGCCACAAAATCTTGTTTATCCCCAATGTCACTACCCTTACCCTGGAACAGGTCAGCACCCTCCAGACCTGGGTAGACCAAGGGGGCAAACTGATTGTCAGCGGAGCGATCGGGACTAGTTCTCCTCCTGAAGTGCAAACGGCCCTGAAAAAGCTCCTCGGCGTTTATTGGGGAAGGGCCTTGCCGTCATTCGCGACCATGGAAAAAGCTTCTCAGCCCGACCCCTGGTTGGATAGTGCCAACTTCAAAGACCCTGTGCTCGGGGGCCTCCTCATCCCGGTCAATTTTGGAAACAATATTCAGGCCCGGTTCCAAAAAGAGCGCAGCCCTGCTGTGATTACCACGCCTTCCCTGACTTTTTTGGCTTGGGAGTGGGGCTCCGGTTCTGCTAAATCCGATCGACAGTGGTTAGGAGCGGCACTAGACCGTTACGTTCCCGGTACAGCGGCGGCACTAGCTGTTGCTGAGGAAGCAAAACTCACGCCAATTTCTTCGTTTGAAGCATTCAATATGCAAAATGAGCTTCAAAATCTTCTGGGACGGGTGGAAAGCACTATTCTCACCAATGATGCAAGTGCCACAACCGATAATCTCCCCGTCCAGTATCGCGATGCAGCGCTGCAAGCCCACAAAACACTGAAGGACCTCCCGGCCATGATTAAGGCGGGGAAGAATGAAGAAGCTCGTACAGAGTGGAAGACAGCCCTTGATAAGTTATGGGCAAACTATCCAGCCAGCCAGTTAGCCGCCCTCCCAGAAGTGCGAGCGATCTGGTTAGACCGAGGGACTTTGGTGAAAGCCGGCTCCGAAGATGGGCTCAGAATAGTTTTTGACCGTTTGGCCAAGGCAGGCGTAAATACCGTTTTCTTAGAAACGGTTAACGCAGGCTATACCGTTTATCCCAGTAAAGTTGCCCCTCAACAAAATCCCCTCACCCTCTGGGACCCTCTAAGAGCAGGGGTGAAATTAGCCCATGAACGGAACATGGAACTGCATGCCTGGTGCTGGATGTTTGCTACCGGGAACCAACGTCACAACGTTATTCTCAATCAACCCAGTAGCTTCCCTGGTCCAGTCCTAGCGGCTTATCCGGACATGGCGATGACAGACCGCCAGGGCCGTCTCCTGGACAAGCATGAGACTTGGCTCGATCCCGCCAACAATAAGGCCCGGGACTATCTCAAAGGGATACTAAAAGAAATCGTTACGGAATACGATGTGGACGGTGTGCAGTTGGACTATATCCGCTATCCCTTTCAGAGAAAGGCAAGCTTTGGCTATAGCCCTACCGCTCGTAGTCGTTTCCAGCAGCTCACAGGCGTGGACCCTACAGATATTGACAGTACGAAGGACTACTCTCTAGCCAAAATGTGGCAGGAGTTTAAGGTCAATCAGGTTACTTCTTTCGTTGCGGAAGTATCCCAAGAACTAAGGCAGGCCAAGCCCCGAATTATTATTTCTGCGGCAGTTTTCCCCATTGAACGCAGGCAGCGGTTGTCTTTCATTCAACAAGATTGGGAGACTTGGGCAGAACAAGGACTGATCGACATGATTGTGCCGATGACCTATTCCCTAGAGACTAAAGAACTGAAAGAGTCAGTAGAACCCAACATCATGCAACTGAATAGTGCTAACGCCCCTGTGCTCCTTTTGCCCAGTTTGATGGTGAAAGGCCTTTCGCAAGTGAAATTGCGAGACCAACTCCAGGCAGTGCGGGACTTGCCCTCTGGCGGATATTCATTGTTCGCAGTTGCCCATCTTACTGATGAGCAACAACAACTCCTGACTGCCAACTCTTCTGTTTCCCCCTTCAATCCGACTCGCCAGCCTTTTCAAACTGTCCAGGAACGATTCAAGATTATGCAAAAAGAGTGGAATCTGCTCGCTTCTGGTAAAAAAATCTGGATGGCCGATTTCGACATCCCTCCCTTTCAGGCTCAAGTAAAGCGCGTGAATGAGAGTATTAATTCCCTAGTGGAACGCCCTAGTCCCGTGCGTATCGAAAAAGTTCGTCAAGACCTATCTCAACTAAGAACAGGCCTAGTGAGCTGGCTCCGCTTGGAGAAATTAGAACGTCCCTACCGCGTTCAGACCTGGGATAACCGTCTAGCCGCTCTTGATGCCATGCTCCGCTACGGTGAACTGGCGCTACCTCGTCTGGCAGGAGGCGCAACAAAAAAGCTTCAAGTTAGCGAGAATAAGTAGGTTTGAACCTCATCCCAGGGGTCAGGAAATAAGGGCTACGGGACAGCTACGGTATCCAATAGTCGCTTCACGATCTGCACTCTGGACTGTCCGCTGGCGGGGATCAAGCGATGGGAAAGCACCGCAGCGGCAAGCCATTTAACATCATCCGGTTCAGGATAGGTACGGCCTTCTAAATAGGTCAAAGCTTGTGCCGCTTTCTGGAGGGCGACAGCGCCTCTAGGGCTGACGCCTAGCGTGATTTGCTTGTCTTCTCGGGTAGTGCGGACCAAAGCTAAAATGTACCGTTGCAGAGCATCAGAGACATAGATCTTAGCGACTCCCTTTCGGATGGCGTGCACTTCCTCTAGAGAGAGACAGGGTTGGAGGGGGGCACCCAAAGTCCCGGATTGAAGCCGCTGCAGCATCGTTATCTCCTCTGCTTCCGTGGGATAGCCCAAGCTGAAGGACAAAGCAAAACGGTCTAACTGAGCCTCTGGAAGCGGAAAAGTCCCCTGATACTCCACGGGGTTTTGAGTGGCGATGACGAAAAAGGGTTCTTGAACCTTGTGGGTGGTGCCATCAATGGTGACTTGATGCTCTTCCATGACTTCTAACAAAGAAGCTTGAGTGCGGGGAGTCGCGCGGTTAATTTCATCGGCCAACAGCACATTGGCAAAAACTGGACCTGCCATAAAGTCAAACGTTCCGTTCTTGGGATTCCAGATATTGGTTCCCGTCACATCACTAGGAAGCAGGTCTGGCGTAAACTGGACCCGCTGAAAAGTGCCATCAATGCTACTGGCCAGCGATTTTGCCAACAACGTTTTACCCACTCCAGGCACATCTTCCAAAAGGGCATGGCCGCCACTGAACAGGGCAACCAAGGCCAACTTCAGAGGTTTTTCTTTGCCGACAATCGCCTGCCCTAAATTGTTCAATAAACGCTGAACCCGCTCATCTATTGCCACAATCTCTCTGCCTTTAGGTTGGGGCGCACACAATGCCCACGCCCGTGTCACGATGGAATTAAGAGTGCCCAAAATGCCATGCTCCACCACGTCTCAATCCGAACGGCTGATATTTTCCGGTCCATTGCGTTCTATGAACGATTGGAATTTGTCGTTCATCAGCGCTTCCAAACAGGCGAAACCCTAGCGTGCTGGATGGAATCGGAACAGGGGGGACGCATCGAACTTATCCAGATGCTAGAGCCTAAGCCAGCTCCAGAGATTTGGTTAGATGAGCACTACACTGGATATTATCATCTGTCTCTGTTGGTCCCAAACGTGGAGGAATCCCTCAAGACCCTCAAAAATCATGAAGTCCCGATTCTTCTAGAACCGATAGAGCAACAGATAGGCCCGGAACGTTATCGGGTAGCCTTTGTCTTAGACCCAGACCGCTTGCCTATAGAATTAATAGAGAAACTATAAAGCAATTTATGGCCCACCTGTTTGCCTGTGCTAGATTGGCGTTACAGAATTCTATGAATTTCGTAGTGATCTGCTTTCCTCTTACCTTTACCCCTGCTTACCTGAAATGAATAAAAGAATCCTTCTAAGTTTTGGTGCTACAGCGTCTCTTGCTCTAACTTTATGGACTACGGGCGTAATCACTCACCCAGCCGCTGTTTTGGCAGCCTTTGAGGACAATCCCAAAGCAATCGTGGATGAGGCTTGGCAGATTGTTAATGCAGAATATGTAGACGGAACTTTTAACAATAGTAATTGGGAAAAAGTCCGCGAAGAATATTTAAGCAAAGAGTACAAAAGTAAAGAGGAAGCCTATACGGCGGTTCGTCAAATGCTGAGTAAGCTGAAAGATCCCTACACCCGCTTTATGGACCCCAAAGCCTACGCCAGTATGCAAGTAGACACCTCAGGAGAACTAACCGGGGTAGGAATCCAGATTGATATCGATCCCAAAACCAAAGAGCTTCTGGTCATTGCCCCCATCGAAGATACACCAGCGGCCAAGGCTGGTATACAGCCCAAAGACATTGTTCAGGCTATTGATGGGGTAGCCACTAAGGGCATGAGTCGGGAATTAGCGGTAAGTAAAATTCGGGGTAAAGCGGGAAGTTCCGTAAAATTTACAATCCGTCGTGGATCCAAAGTCTTCGATGTGGACTTGATGCGTAGCCGTATCGAGTTGAAAGCGGTAAAGAGTGATACCCGTCCGCTCTTAAGCGCAGTTGGCACGCAACAACCAGGGCAGTTGGGTTATATCCGCCTAACACAATTTACCGGCACCGCCGCTAAAGAAATGCGTCAAGCAGTGCAAGACCTCAATAAAAAGAACGTAGACGGATTTGTTTTGGACCTCAGAAGTAATCCTGGTGGTTTACTCTATGCTTCAGCGGAAATTGCTGAGTTGTTCATGGGGGAGGGAACCATTGTCACCACCCAGAACCGCGAAGGCGAAGTAGAGCGTCTGAGTGCAAACCATCACTCCCTGACGGATAAGCCATTGGTGATTCTGGTGAATGAGGGTTCAGCCAGTGCCAGCGAAATTCTTTCCGGTGCCCTTAAGGACAACAAACGGGCTGTCCTGGTCGGTGCCAAAACCTTCGGCAAGGGATTGGTCCAATCTGTTCACTCCTTAGCCGATGGATCGGGAATGGCTGTGACGATTGCCCACTACAAGACCCCCTCTGGTGCAGATATCCACAAAAAGGGTATTCAACCCGATTTCAAAGTAGCCTTACCCAAGAAATTTAAGCCGATAGAGGTGGCAACGACAGCAGACCCTCAATACGTCCAGGCAGTCCAAGCCCTCACGAAAGTGATTACAGAAGCCAAAGCGGGTACTCCCGCTGAAGCGCCTGCCGCAGACGCCAGCAAACAAGTCATTCCTGTTTCTCAGGGAACCCAAGGTAAGGGTGCGAATACACCGTGATCTCTGAAGAAGATCCCTCTAGCGGTGTAATCCATAGACTCGCAGGCAAAGACCTCCTAAGCCTAGACGACCTGGATACCCTTCAAATGCATGCGTTATTGGATACGGCACAGTATTACAAAGCGCATCGAGAAGTTAGACCGCTGGTAGGGAAAACCCTGGGCTTGCTTTTCCGTAAAGCCTCGACCCGGACTCGGGTGAGTTTTATGGTGGCGATGTATCACTTAGGAGGGGAAGCGATAGACCTCAACCCAAATGTAATTCAGGTTGGCAGAGGAGAATCCGTTAAGGACACAGCCCGCGTCCTTTCCCGCTATGTAGATGCTTTGGCCATACGAACGTTCGAACAAGCAGAGTTAGAAGAATTTGCAGATTATTGCTCTATTCCTGTTATTAATGCCCTGACAGATTTAGAACATCCCTGTCAAATTCTGGCTGACTTACTAACTATGAAAGAAACCTTTGGTACCCTCAAAGGACTGACCATGGTTTATATAGGGGATGGCAACAATATTGTGCATTCACTGCTTTTAGGCTGTGCCAAGGTAGGCATGAATCTAAACATAGCTACGCCCCCTGGTTATGAACCGCTCAGCAGCATGGTTGCGCGTGCCCAAGAGATTGCCACCCAGACAGATTGCACGATTAGCCTTTTGAAAGATCCGGAGGAAGCAGCCAAGGACGCCCATGCACTCTATACCGATGTGTGGGCCAGCATGGGGCAGGAAGAAGAAGCGGAAATCCGCCAGAGAGCTTTCGCTGGCTACCAAATCAATGATGAGCTATGTGCTCTAGCCAACCCCAGAGCTATTGTCTTACATTGCTTACCTGCCCATCGCGGGGAAGAAATCAGTGAAGAAGCGCTAGAAGGTCCTCAGTCTAGAGTCTGGGACCAAGCCGAAAATCGGCTGCATGCCCAAAAGGCTATTTTGGCTGCTTTGCTCGGTCCTTCTACTTAGAAAGTAGCCAGATATTCATCTTCTGCAATCGATGCGCAAGAATGCGCATAACCTCAATCGCAAAATAGGGTGTCTGCTGAATGAGAAACTGAAACCGTTTTTGGTCAATGGGAACAACACGACAGGTGGTCTTCGCCCGTGCTGATGCACTTCTAGGTTTAGCATCAATCATCGCCATCTCGCCCAAGACTGTCTCAGGTCCCACAGTATCTACTATCGTGTCCTCTAAGAGAATATCCACTTCTCCTTCTACCAAAATGTACATGAGATCCGCAGCCTCTCCCTGGCGGAAGAGGTACTCCCCAGCAGAAAGAGAGCGCGTGTCTGATGCATGGCGAAAAAGATGCAGGGTTTCCACAACGTTACTCCGATTGATTAGCACTAGTTTCACATGGGGACAGTCTTTCTCATCGAACATCGAACAGACCATGGGACATGGCCTATGTTAGAAATAGGCACCCGCTTAACGTTCACTCCATAAAAATTTAAGGACATCTAAGGAATCGTTATGGCTTCATCTATTTACGTAGGATGTCAGGGATGGCGCTACGCCGATTGGCGCACCCAAGTAGAGAATGCCGGTCCATGGAGCGCTCCTTTCTATGCTCCGCATACCCGCGCCGACCAAGAACTATCGCAATACAGTCAGGTCTTCGACTTAGTAGAGGTCGATTCTACGTTCTATGCCATTCCACCAGAAAGTACCGTGAAACGCTGGGCAGAACAAACGCCCGCCTCATTTAGGTTTACCCTCAAGTTGCCCCGGACCCTGACCCATGAAGACCGTTTGCGCCGAGGCAGGAAAACCTTACACGATTTCTGCGAGCGGGCCAGAGAGCTCGGCCCCAAATTAGCAGCCGTCCTGATTCAACTGCCGCCCTCTTTTAGTCCGCATGAATTTCCGGCTCTAGAGCGATTTTTACCCCATCTCCCCCAAGACCTTTCCTTCGCTATAGAATTTCGGGATAAAGCTTGGCTGAATGCGAAGACTCTGGCTTTATTAGAGCAATATCAAGTAGCCTTGACCCTCGGAGAGACCCCCTGGATTTCCACAGATGTGTGTCTAGGCTGGAGCCAAAAATTGCCCACTGAGTGGCTCTACATCCGGATGATGGGTCCTAAAAAAGGGGGAATCGAACGCTTCACCCACCTACAAATAAACCGCGACCGAGAACTAACGGTTTGGGCGACTACCCTTCAAGACCTGGCGGCACAAGGAAAACGGAGTTATGTTCTTATGGACAATTACTTTCAAGGTTTTTCGCCCGGTAGTGCAACCCTGATCAAAGAAAAACTCGGCCAAACCCTAAAGCCCTTTCCCCAAGCGCAAATGCACCCTTCAGACCAGCTTCGCTTAGAACTGCCGCTATGAAAAAGACACCCCTGATGAGATAGGGGTGTCTTTGAAGCTCAGTGCTCTAACGATAAGGCTTATTGGAGGTGTAGTTGCTATCTACGAATTTCTCGTTAACACCGGTCAGGACTATGGAATGGTTAGCAATCTGGACGAGGATAATCAGAAATACCCCGAACGCACCAATCAAGACGCCCATGATAGGGGTAGTACCCCATCCTGGAGTGGCTTTGCCGTACTCAGAATTTAGCGGTTTAAGAATTCTTCCAAGAGGTGTGTCTATGGCCATAGCGTGTCTAGTCTCAATAAATGTGCAGTTGAGTGGCTTCATTATAGAATCTCTTAACGTTTTTATGCAGCCATCCGCAAAATTAAAAATTCAAGCCCCTTGTTATTTCATTTGAATAATAGAGCACCCTATATACAGTCAGGGATAGGGCGTTCGTGTAGGAAGTTGAGGAGAACATGGTGCAGAGCCATCATTCCGGGGCCACAAAGTGTACTATTCTCGTCGTGGACGACAGCACAACCATGCGCAGTATGGTGCAAAGTTTTCTGTCCCAAGATGAATTCCACGTTCAGGTAGCCAAGAGTGGCCAAGAATGTTTGGCGCGGATCCATGAGCATTGTCCCGACATCCTGCTTCTCGATTTCATCATCCCAGGCTTGAACGGCTATGAAGTCTACACCCGGCTAAGGGAGCAGCCTGAATACGTCGATCTCCCGATTGTGATCATGTCAGGGAGCCAGGTAGAGGTCTTTAACAAATTTGCAGAGTCAAAAGTAGAACAGAAATTTGTTTTCTTGTCTAAGCCCTTTGATCCAGAAACCTTAAAGAGGCAGATTGCGCTAGCCTTAGAACTTCGGCTTATTCCCAAGACCGTCGAAGAGATCGTAGTCAGGGAAGAAGTGCCCCTAGAAGAAACGAGCATCCCTAATTTGCCCGTAGAAGTAGTGCTCAAGGATGAAACTGCACAGAGCAATCCAGTCTTGGAGCCTGTTGAAAAAACACTGACTGCGCACTTAGAAGGTGAAGAGACCGCAGAAAAATCTACACCTCAAGTTCCTATAGAAGATGAGAGCCTGGACTACATCCAGCAGAACTTAGCTCATATTCTTAAGACAGAAACTTATGTGATGGATGCTTTGCGGAATTTAGATGAGCGATCAGCCGAAGATATGCGCTCGATCAAGAACTTGGCCGATCATACTACCTTGTTGCAGCAGGAATTAATGCATGTTCGGGGCGTCCTCAACAATCTCAATGAGTTACCCAAGCAGTTAGAGACTTTAAAAGAGCAGGTCCTCAGCCAACCCCAACTTTCCCAAGCCTATCCAGATGAGACGGAGCAAGAACATGTGCGGATGGGGGGAGATCGCCTCAAGAATGTAGACTCTGCTCTTATGCAATCGGTCGTAATGCAGGATCTTTTGGAAAGAGGACAAGCGGGGCTAGGAGAAACCATTCATCTTTCCTCTGGACAGCTTCCTGACCGTCGGACAGCCATTGAACGCTACTTTGAAGCCATCATTGTCCGCCCAGCAAATCCTGTCCCTGTAGGTTCTTTTTCGAAGAGCTACATGCCCCTTCTGCTCTATGTAACACTTTTTCTGGGCGTTCTGAATCTTGGGGCTATGGTGACCCTGTTGTTGCGCTAAGTCGTGCATAATCAAGCCAGAGCCTGATGAGAATGTGAATGAACCGCCCCTTCTGTAGACGAACCATACTTGGTTTGGGCCTGGGCAGCTTTTTAGGACTGGGAGTTCGCGGTGCTTGGGCTCAAGGAGGTATTGTCCTCAACCAAAACCAAGACAAAGTATTACAATACTCCACGAACAACGGTCAAAGAGGAACTTCAGACCGCTATTATCTGACCCTCAAACCACAGAAATTTGCCGTTTATCAAATTCAAATTCTCTATGAAAGTAGCTTTGATGGCAGGTTCTATCCTCAGAAAGATAAGATAGAGGTCTATGATGCCGAGATTCCCTATGGTACTAAGGATAAACCTCTGTTTACAGTAGAACAGGCCGAGTGGGATAAAGAAGCCCGTATCCTGAGCATTGAACTGTCTAAGCCTATTCCTGCAGG
>CASBPW010000143.1 GCA_949127685.1 Candidatus Sivonenia alaskensis PMM_0068
AGATTTACGAGATTTCGCTGTATTCTTGGCAGACCAAGACTGGACCGAACTGGGGCGGAGCGGCTTGAGCCGTTTCCTTCGTTATCTCCACGGTCAACGGATCAGCCCTCGCTCGATGGGACACAATTTGATAAATATTTGCGATAGATTAATTACCTCCCCCTTGCCAAGGGGAGGTTGGGAGGGGTCAGATTTGTAACATTTAAAAAGTAAATTGATATCAGCTTTACACCCACGTTTTCCACGCCAGAATCCGCAAGTTTTACGATGAGGCTCGTCGTTAGTTCTAGTTACCCCTATTTAAACGTGATGAAAATTTTTGCGCTGAGACTCAACCCCAATCAAGATCTCAAAACTGAGCTAAAAAAGTTCACTTTAGAAAACAATGTGCGAGCAGGGTTTATCTTAACAACGGTAGGTTCTTTAAAGAAGGCCAGATTGCGATTGGCTAATCAAAAGCAAAGCACGAGCTTTGTAGAAAATTTTGAGATTATCTCTTTAGGAGGAACGCTTTGTCAGGATGGCTTACATCTACATATAGCCCTAGCAGATTCCAAGGGCAATACGATTGGAGGCCATCTTGAAGAAGGATGCATTGTTTATACAACGGCTGAGATTGTTCTTGGAGAGAGCAAAACCTATACGTTCACTAGAGTCTTTGATTCCGACACGGGTTTCAATGAGTTAGAAATTATAGGAGACTAATAGTAAAGACTGTTGCATGCGGTAGGGCAGATGATACCAAAGTAGGCCATAGAAACAGTTGTGTCCCTAGACAAGGGACTTAGACTGAGAACATTCTTTCACCAAAGCAGGCACATCTGAAGGCTGGACCCGAGTATGTCGCGCTTTACTAGGCATGATCACAACGTTCGGGCCTGCTTTGCAGCGGTCCATACAACCTGTTTTGACAATCGTGATGTGTTGATCAAGTCCTTGCTGCTGGAGGGTTTCTTGTAGGGCCTGGCAAACTTCTCTTGCTCCTCGTTTCCAGCAATCGGACTTACCACAGACCAAAATTTTCGCTTGGGGCTTGGGGGCAGAGGCCAAGGCGGTAGTAGTTCTATGGACTTCGTGGGCTTTTAGCTTGAAGGTGCCTGTCTTGCGGTCTTGTTTGCGCTCACCGGAAACCTTTATCCATTCCTGCGGTTTCAAGTCCCAGTCTTCAGAGGCGCGTTGGTCTTTGGGGAGTTTAAACCAGTATTCTCGCTGAGAACTCAGCAGCTTCAAATACTTGAGCTTAGGACCATCTGCAACAAAACCGATGAATTGCCCTTCCATCGTGAAGGCTGGGGTGAATTCTTCAGCGTGCATTTTAATCACTCACCTTCCAGCAACGTTCGAGCCAAAACACTAGCTCCTGGCGGGGAGCGGTTACCTGCTGGATCACACTCCAGACCTGCAGCACGTCTGCCGGGCTATGGACTTGGGTTTGCAGTGGCTGTTGCGAGGTGCAGGAACAGGGAATGTCTAATTCTTGTAATCGTTGATAAACCTGCCAGCGGTCTTGTCGCGCAACGTTAATCGTTTCACTGGATTCAGAGACCAAGGGGTCTGGAACCATAAATCACCTTCTCCCAAATGAATAGCGTATTGACCTAGACACTCTTGAAAATTATTCTCAACTACTACAGTAACATGAACAAATGTATCAAGAATAGCCTCTTGAGAAAATTGTTAGATCTAAAATCCCCTGCTTGCTATCATTCAGGCGTGAGCGCAAGCGTACACATATCTTTGTCTTAATACTGAGCGTCATGTTCATAGGCTACTGCTATGATCTTGGTTAATCAGCATCAAGACAGTTCCCAGTCTGTCTACTGGAGAGAGATTATGGCTAAAACTCAGGGCTTGTTCCGTTCCTATGGCCATGTGGAAAAAAATCCGGTTTTATTAGAAACGAATGTCACTACTCCCGTCTGTGAAGGTTTGAATATTGGGTTAGCTAGCTTTCAGGCGCTATATCTCCAATATCAGAAGCATCACTTCGTGGTAGAAGGAGCAGACTTTTATCCCCTCCATCAGTTTTTTGAAGATAGTTATAAAGCGGCCCAGGGCCATGGACATGATTTGGGAGAGCGTTTGAATGGCCTAGGCGGAGTTCCTGCTGCTAGTTTCAGTAAGCTGGCCGAACTTTGTTGCTTCACGCCAGAGGCCGATGGTGTTTACGCTTGCCGCCAGATGGTGATGCATGACCTAGAGGCAGAGCAGGCGATGATTACGCTGCTGCGTCGCCAAGCTGGACAAGCTGAGAGCTTAGGCGACCGGGGGACCCGTTACCTCTATGAGCAAATTTTGCTGAAGACCGAGGAGCGGGCTTATCATCTGACCCATTTTCTGGCTTCTGATTCCTTGCTCAAGTCTTAGTTCTAGGTACTGCCGCCCAGCACGAGGAGGGCGAGAAAAGACCCGCCATTCCACAGACTATGCAGCACCATGCTCGGTACTAAGTTTCTGGTGCGGTGATAGGTATAGGTCATGACCATCCCCAACAGGGTAAGCGGGATGAGTTCAGCGGCACTAAAATGGCAGGCTGCAAAAATAAAGCTCGTCAACGGAATCGCCAACCAGGGACTCATGCGGCTAGCCAAGGCTGGATAGAGCATGCCTCGGAATAACGTTTCTTCGAATAGGGGAGCTAGGACAGCCACCGTGAGAAAAAGCAGCACTTTGGCTTCGATATTTTCACTACCCGTGATAATGGTGAGGACAGGATTACCGCCGCCACCTTGAGGAATGAGTTTTTCGTTAATCGTTGTCGCTAGGATGACCAGAGGAAAGGCTGCAAAGTAGGTGGCAAGACCGATTGGGATGGCCCGGAGATCAAAATTGAACAAACCTTGTAGTCGACCTTTGAAAGGCCGCCAGATCAAGAAGTTGATGAGCAAAATGCCCAGAAGAGCCCCTACGCCATAGCTTGTGAAGGCAGCTAGGGCGACCCCTATGTCCTTGGGAAGGCTTTGGCTGAGGGCCTGGATACGTTGACTTACCGAAAATCCCAAGAGGTTATATAGGATGATCCAGCCAGCTAGCACCATGCAGGTGGTTTCCATTTCCCAGGGGACGTTCCAGGATCGTTGAGGGAGTCTGTTGCGTCGCCAAAGGAATGCTTCACGGCCTAAGACCCCTAACCCAACCAGGGTCATGACAAGCGGCAAGGAACCGATCAGGGCCAACCGTTTGAGTTGGCTTTCTGCCTGGGTTTGGATCTGTGCCTTTAGGTTTTCTAGAGCCTGAGTCCTGGATTGAATCGCATAGAGCTGGACCAATGCTTTATCTCGATACCAACCCTTCAACTCTGTGGATAACACCTGTTCACTTTCTGGATAGATGCGGGCAGGGGAACTATACAGCCCGAGTAAGACTTTTGCACTCAACGCTGCTTTTGGAACGTTTCCTGCTTCTTTCCAAAGGTTCATCGCCCCTTGCACATCTCCCGTTTCAGCCTTCAGTAGGCCTAGACGAATCTGTAGTTTGGCTTTGGCGCTATTGCGGGCTTCTTCGATTTTGGTAGCTTCGCCTGAGGGCAATTCCTTGGCCAACGGGGCGGGCTTCAAAAATTTTTGGTAGGCCTTTTCATAGATTTTTTCGGCTTCTTGAGGAGCTTCCTGGAGATTTTCTTTCCCGACGAGCTGGAGGGCGAGGTTGGCTGCTGGATCGCCGGAAGGCTCTGGAGCTTGGGCTAGCCAAGAAGCTTGGAGCGCCAAATCTACTTGCGAAGAATTCAAGTCTTCCTGGACTTGGGGCTTACTAAAGCTTTGTTCCAAGCTGAAAAGAACGAGTAGGGCGACCAGGAAGGTCCATCCATAGATGAATATGCTTCGGAGTTTCACAGCTTAGATTTCAAAAAACAATGAATACAGTAACCATGTCGTTCTAGTTCACTAGAAGGGGCAGCAAGCCCACAGCGGGGACAGCAAGGCCACTGATTCATACTCCAGTGCGCCAGCTTCTTGACCCGTTCTAATCGTTCATCTAGTGTTCGTGCTTCTGGTAATGCAGGAGGTTGCCGGGTTGAGGTCTTTCTAGATGGTGTTTTTGTTTTTTTCTCTGGGTTGGCGGTGCGTTTAAGGTTGCGCTCTGCCCAACCGGTGGTTTGGAACCGGATATCATTCAGCACGTTGTCTCCGAGCAGAGTCTTTAATCGGTTCACTAACGTACGCCTTTGAAAAGCCAGTTGCTGCGCCCAGGTCGGGCTGGAGACGGCTACGAAGAGGGTTTTATCCCTAAGTTCTAAAGGTTGGGCATGAGCGGCCACTTCTGCCCCGACGATATTTTGCCAGTGATCCAAGGCCCGAAGGAGCTGATGATGGCGCTGAAAAGCCCCCCGGTCGATCAGGGTATTCAAAACGGATCCTAGGGATTGGGGCTTTTTCAAAGCAGTTTCTCATTATTCACGTTTTTTCTTTACGTTGCTTGCTTCAAATTCTTTACTTTGATATTTGTTCTTCTAGCCACTGAATAATCGTAGTTCCTAGAGAACTTCCATTCAGTTGGTTAATTTCTTGTATACCCGTAGGACTGGTGACATTAACCTCGGTTAAATAAGGGCCAATGACATCAATCCCGACCAAATAGAGTCCATCGGCTTTTAGTTTGGGCGCGAGATAGGCACAAATTTCTTGCTCATGGTCGGTGATCTCAGCTTTGACGACTTGTCCCCCTACCCGCATATTACCTCGGACTTCATAACTCTGAGGAATCCGCAAAATAGCGCCCAACGGCTTGCCATCCAGAAGCATGATGCGCTTATCGCCTAAACTCGCCTCTGGAAGATAACGCTGAACGATAACGGGACGCGTCTCAAAACGGGTCATAGTCTCTACGAGGGAGTTGAGGTTCTTGTCCTCTGCCGTGAGCAAGAAGATACCCTCACCCCCTTTCCCATCCAGTGGTTTGAGAATTGCTTTGTGGAAGGTTTTTAAGAATTCCCGAACCTGCGCCGGTCGGGTGGTGACTAAAGTTTCTGGAGTGTATTGCAGAAAGTTCAAGGTGTAGACTTTTTCGTTTGCGTCCCTAAGTCCCTGCGGGCGATTCATGACCAGTGTTTTGGTGCGGTCCAGGATATAGGTGGCAAAAAGATATTCGGCGGAAACCGGGGGGTCTTTACGCATAAACACAGCATCTACACGGTCTAAGCAGAGGAGAACCCTTTCCTCAGTGGTGTAGTAAGGCAACGCATCGAGGTGTATATGGGTGTGAATGACTCGGGCATGGGCAATCCCATCGACAATGGACAGGTCTTCGATGCCACAGGTCCAGAGCGTATGCCCTCGATTCTGCGCAGCCTGCATGAGCGCAACCGTGGAATCATGGTGGGGGATCAGGGTTGCCAGCGGGTCCAGCACAAAGACCAAATCTGCCATTACACAGCCTTGAGTAGAGGATCGAGCTTGCCGGCGCGGTCTAAGGCCTGGATGTCATCACAACCACCGACATGTTGATCATTGATGAAAATCTGAGGGACCGAGCGCCTTCCCATGGCTCGTTTAGACATTTTGTCCCGAGCGGCTTCGTCACCGTCAATAGCGTATTCGGTGTAGGTTACCTTTTTATGGTCGAGTAAGGCTTTGGCTCGAATGCAAAACGGACAGCTCCGCCACGTATAAATTTCGATCAGGGGTTGGGCTGCGCTCATGAATGCTCCACTATAAATGCCTAAATCCAGTGTACCGTTTGTCCCTTCTCCAACAGAGCCTTCTCCTAACTCATAACGCTCCATGCCTAGAGGGTATTCCAATCCCAGGGCTTCCATAGGAATATTTAAGTATTTTCGTCTAGTCCGTCCCTCCAGGCTCAAGAGCCAGGAATATAAGACATGGGCGAGGAATTTGGGTGGCGATCATGAGGTGAATGAACTACCCGCACCAAGCCCCCCATCAGTATTTCTGTGATCCCGGCCAGCGCGTGATTTAGGACTTCGATTGGTATGGCGTTGAGTCGATTGATTGCGGTTTTGCGAAGCAGGGAAGGACGGGGAGTATGTCACTATAGAACTAGATCTTTGCAGCCCCTGCCAACCCTTTTCGGCCCTATCCTATCGTTATGAAATCTGTTCTTCCGGCAATTTTTTTAGTCGCCTTGTTCGCTTCTGTAAGTCTAGCCCAAGGTAAATCCGGGAATGCGGTAACCATCAATGCCGATGCCCAAGAAGCCAATTCTAATACCGGGATCATCACCGCTACAGGCAATGTTCATATTCAATATCCCGCTCGCCAGATAACGGCTACAGCCGATCAAGCCGTTTATGAAACCAAAAAACGGACGATTACGATGACCGGTGGAGTCGTCATTGTTCAAAAGGGTGAGAATACGATTCGTTCTGAGAAAGTGATTTATCTGATTAAGGAAAGTATCTTTAAGGCGGAACCCCAGCCTGGTAAACAGGTAACTTCTGTCTATGTAGTGCCTCCAGAAGAAAATCAAGAAAGCCGTCCTCGTCCTGGGAGCGCTGTCAATGCCCCTTAAAAAGATTGCCCTTGAGCAGATTACGAAGAATTTTGGCAAACGCAGAGTTGTGAAGGGTGTTGACCTGAACTTTGCTCAAGGTGAGGTCGTCGGTCTTTTGGGGGGAAATGGGGCCGGCAAAACGACTACGTTCTATATGATTACTGGGTTAGATAAACCGGACAGCGGCGAAGTCTTTTTGGATGATGAACCGATTACCAACTTACCGATGCATAAACGTGCCCGACGAGGGATCGCCTATTTGCCGCAAGAAAATAGCGTTTTTAGAGGCTTAAGTGTAGAAGATAATCTTTATCTGGTCATGGAACAATCTGGGGTCCCCCGTGCACAGCAAAACAAGCGGGTAGCATCTTTATTGGATGAGTTTGGTTTGCATCGAGTCCGCCACAGCAAAGGGATGCAGCTTTCTGGTGGAGAAAAGCGTAGGGTAGAACTGGCGCGCGCTTTAGCCGCAGGGATAGAAGAGCCCCGGTTCCTCCTCTTAGATGAACCCTTTGCGGGTGTAGACCCGATCACGGTGGGAGATATTCAGGAGTTAATCAAACAACTCAAAGATAGAGGCATGGGAATCTTCATCACGGACCATAGTGTTGGAGCGACGCTTGCCATCACCGACCGCGCCTACATCATGCATGAAGGAGAAATCTTAGCCGATGGCGTTCCTGCAGACCTTGCGAAGAATCCTCAAGTCCGTAAATTCTATTTAGGAGAGACATTCAAATTATGACTGCTCCTCTTACTAAAAATTCTATTCCTAAAGCCCAAGCCCCGATAGAACAGTGGGGGCTTAGTGTGCCTGGTTTATCGATTATGGACCGCTATGTAGTCACGGAAATGGTAGTCCCTTTTGCCTTTGGGGTTACTGTTTTTACGGCGCTGATTATGGCGATTGGTTCTCTATTTGAGCTGGTCCGCTTCATGGTCGAAAATGGCATGCCCTTGAGCACAGCCGCACAGATATTTGTATTGCGGATGCCGGGCTTGGTAGTACTTACCTTCCCGATGGCGACGCTGCTGGCAACCCTCCAGGCCTTTGGTCGCTTGTCGGGTGATTTTGAAATTATTGCCCTGAGATCCGTTGGTGTCAGTATTGTCCGATTAATTGCGCCTATTTTGGTGGTTGGTGTATTGATTACTGGAGGGACACTGGTCCTGAATGAAATCGTTGTTCCTTCTTCGAATCGTTCTGCCGCTATTACCTTAGCTCGTGCCTTGAATAATCAGGAGCCTTCCTTTAGGAAGGAAAACTTCTTCTATCCACAGTACGAACAAGTCAAGGGAGAGGATGGCCAAGTGGCTTCCCGTGTCACACGAATTATCTATGCCCAAAGCTATGCAGGCGGGGTCATGGATAAGGTGACGGTGGTGGATTTTTCTGAAAAAGGGCTGAGTCAGATTGTTGCGGCAGACCGAGCAACATGGGAGCCTCAGAAGCAAGTTTGGAAATTTGAAAGAGGAACGTCCTATTTTGTTGCTGCTGACGGCTCTTATCGCAATATTCTTCGGTTCAATCAACAGAATGTCTATATTGCCAATGCTTTGCTGGATTTTGCCAATGAGACCCGTAAACCTGAAGAGATGGATGCCCGTGAGCTGAATCGTTTCATTCAACTGACCAAAGATAGTCATCAACCTGTAGATGGTCTTCTGGTTCGTCTTTATCAGAAATTTGCGATTCCCTTTGCCTGTGTTCCCTTTGCCTTAGTGGGAGCTCTTTTAGGAATTCGTCCCCAAAGAACCAGTAACGCACTGGGTTTGGGATTGAGCGTCTTGATTATCTTTGCGTACTACGTAATGATGTCAGTCTGCCAAGCCCTGGGACAGACCGGAAATATCCCTCCGATTCTGGCGGCTTGGATCCCTAACCTGGTCACCTTGGGCGCTGGTGGATTTCTACTCTGGCGTGCTTCTAAATAGCAATTCCCACTGCTCTTTTAGGGCACTGAGGGCTTTACCGCGATGGCTATATTGGAGCTTTTCCTGAGGGCTTAATTGGGCGAAGGTTTTATCCAGCTCCGATAGATAAAAAACAGGATCATAACCAAAGCCCCCAGTTCCACGGGGCCCGGTGAGGATTTCTCCTTCACAAATCCCTTCCGTTTCAAGCCAGATAGAGCCGTCGGGGCCTGCAATGCACAGGGCACAGACGAATCGAGCCGAGCGGTCGGTCTGGTTTTCCAACTCCGCTAAAAGTCGGTTAATCCGGCCCTGATCATTGGGGCCATAACGGGCAGAATGTACTCCCGGACGACTTTCTAAGCTTCTCACTTCCAATCCGGAGTCATCAGCTAACGTGAGTTTGCCCAAAAAGGCAGCCACCGCTTGGGCTTTGATCCGAGCATTTTCAGCGAAGGTTGCCCCCGTTTCCTCTGGCTCTAAGTTGGTTGGTTTGGCTTCTACGCGCCAACCCGTAGGCCCCAGATAGTTCTGGAGTTCCTTGAGCTTGCCTGGATTGCCACTGGCAAGGACCAATCTTTTGTGGTTTGGATACATTTACTCACTTTAGAGCATCAAAGGGTGGCAAAAAAGTGTAGCAATCGGAGCAATCGGAGCAATCTACGGTAATCTAAAGAGCAATGCAGTAGGGAATTTCCATGGCTCTGACGGTAAAAATCATTGCTCCTGATAAAGTAGTTTGGGACGGCACCGCCGACGAAGTGATTCTTCCGAGTGCAACCGGCGAGTTGGGAATTCTATCGAACCACGCCCCTTTGGTCAGTGCCCTGGGTATTGGCGTGCTTCAAGTCAAAAGCAAAGGCCAGATCACTAAGTTGGCGGTGATGGGTGGATTCGTGGAAGTAGAAAATAATGAGATCACGATCCTCGCCAACGGGGCAGCTTCCGCGGAACATATCAATGAACAAGAAACCCGTGAACAGTTAGCCCGCGCTCAAAAAATGCTAGAGAGCACTCAGGACCCTTCCGATCAGCTTTCTGCCAAAACAGAAATCCAACGGGCCAGCGCTAAACTCAAAGCCATTGGTAAATCCTAAGAACCTGCGTATCCGAATACAGTTGGTAGTGGGGCCTGCTATCCTATCTAAGGCTCACATCGTTTAGGACATAGAGGATTTGTGGGTGGTGTTTTTCTAGATAGGCTTAGACTTCGCACAATGCGGCATCATTTCTGGGGTGTTGCTCTATTCGGTATTCTTTTGGTTTCTTGCGGTTCCAATAGTCCAAAATCCGAAGAACAGAAGCCATCCATACTGCCTACACCAAAGCCTGAAGCTCCTGCCTTGAAAAAAGCGGAACTGGGGCCAGAACCCGACTTGGGCTCTGTGATCATTCTAGAAGTGCCTGGGGAAGGAGCCCAATCCTTTTATGTGAGGGGCGAGCCAGGAGCCCGCTATCTGGCCAAGGTCACTCCTCTCTACGGCTCTAGTAAAACCAAGAAAAGAAATGTGTCCACCGCCGTTGCTCCTCCTGAGAAGACTCAAGCGGACAAACCTCAAAACGCAGCAGCTTCCCTGGAACCGCCTAAGCCCCCCCAAGGTTTCAGCGCTACCTTTTTCCCTGTGGTAGAAGCCCCGAGCCTCCCAGGCAATTTCTATACTGCCGAAACGTTGAAGAGCCTTAAAGAAGGGCGCTACCAACTTCCCCCCCCTCCTCCTCCAACAGAGGCTGCGCAGGCGACAGAGACGGCTCCAGCGGCTGATCTCTCTGCTGGCCAGAACACTCCCGAAAATGTCCCCCAGAACCCTTCCGTTAACACTGTTCCTCCGACGTCGCTCCCTGAGAGCCTTTGGTCTCCTGTAACCAACAAGGGAACTGAAGCTTTTCGAGTAGAAACGGAGGTTTTGCCTAGTGATCAAGCGACCCAACCCGTTGTTCTAGAAGTCAAAAATCTAGATGCTGTGCCCAGGACTGTCCAAGTTGTCATCCGAGAGAAAAAGCCATGAAATACAAGCGCATCATGCTCAAGCTTAGCGGCGAAGCCCTTATGGGGGAAATGGAGTACGGGATCGATCCTCAGGTAGTTCAAAGCATCGCCGAGCAGATCAAAGAGGTCTCTAAGCTTGGGGTGCAAATCGCTATCGTTGTCGGGGGCGGCAATATTTTTCGGGGTCTGAAGGCCGCTTCATCGGGTATGGACCGCGCCAGTGCAGACTATGTAGGTATGCTTGCCACGGTCATGAATTCTCTGACGTTGCAAGATGCCCTGGAGCATGTGGGTGTGCCGACAAGGGTGCAAACGGCTATTGCTATGCAGCAAGTGGCCGAGCCTTATATCCGCCGTCGAGCCATTCGCCATCTGGAAAAAGGGCGGGTCGTGATTTTTGGAGCCGGGTCAGGCAATCCTTTTTTCACAACCGATACAACAGCTTCTCTCCGGGCTGCAGAAATTAATGCTGAAGTTATTTTCAAAGCTACGAAGGTAGACGGGGTTTATGATTCTGACCCTATGAAAAATCCGGCAGCGATTCGCTATACGAGCCTGACCTACACCGCTGTTTTGAATCAAGACCTCAAGGTAATGGACGCTACCGCCATCGCCATGTGCCGAGAAAATAGCATTCCCCTAATTGTTTTTGACCTTACCCAGCATGGCAATATCCTCAAAGCCGTCCGAGGAGAGACCGTGGGTACTCTAGTTTCAGCGGGGAGCTAGTCAGCGACCCAGTGGTTACTCCGTAGTAGGGTCTGAAAAAAATGACAAATGATTATGAGCTGGGCTTGAAAGCCTATGAAGCTCAAGAGTTTGAGAAAGCCCTTGTCTATTTCTCCGATCAGTTAAAACGTGCTCCCCAAGACTTTAACCTTTGGTTGATGACGGTCTATTGTCATCAAGGTCTGGGGCAATATCAGGAAGCGGAGAAAATGTATAAACAGATTCTGCAAGCTCCGATGTGTCCATCTTCCTTCGTGCAAAGGGCTCGGGAAGGTTTGGCTGCCGTGAAGCAAGCTAGTTTGATGAACACACAAGGGAGTGGAGACCAGTTTAATATCTACTGCCTCAAACATACCGATCGGCGGGTTACCCTCCAGTGTCAGAGCTGTCAGGCCAGAGTTTGTGAGGAATGCACGCGCCCCTTTAGACAATTTTTTCTTTGTCAGACCTGTGGTGGTCCCTGTTTCTCTCTATCCTGAAAGGATGATTGAAATCGAAAAGAAGTATTTGATTCCCCAAGCTCAGGTGGAGCGCTTGCTGGCGTTGCTGGAATCCACCTATGGCGCACCTAAGGTGCTGGATGAATTGGACCTGCATGGCTACACCGACCGTGATCGGACGCACTATCTCAGGCTGAGACGCAGTGGTGAGAAATTGCAACTGGTGGCTAAAGGGCGTTCCCAACTCTCAGAAGATGGTTTCAAACAGAGAAAAGAAGTTACCATCCCCTTGATAGAGGACCAATTAGCGACCGCCATGGAATTGGTAGAACTCCTGACGACTTTTCCACTGCCGACCATGGAACGTCAACGCAAAGTCTGGAAGCTCTCAGGAGACAGCGAAATTGTGGTAGATAACCTTAAGCGTTTTCCCGACCGAACCTATGCCGAAATAGAGGTACTCGCCGAAATCCAAGCGGATGCTCTAGAGCGCTTAAGATCTCTGGAATCTTCGCTGGGATTAGATCCTGGCTGGGTGGAGACTCGGAACTATGGGCAAATTCTCTTGGATTCTCCTACCCGATAACGGCTAAATGGTGGGGCTATACTGCTTTTATGTCCCATTCATCCGAGCGTAGCCCAGAAAGTCAGGAACACTCCAGGGAGCAGCTCCATAGTTGGAGTGCGCAGGGAGAGAAGCTTGTACGACTTCTTTCTTACCAACAAAATTTGGAAGAAGCGGCTCGGGTCTTCACCCAAAATCTGGTGGAGCACTATGGTCTTGCCTTGGCTCGTTTGTGGTATCTCAACTCAGGGAGTCAGACTTTAGAATTGATAGCCAGCGCTGGAGTCTCTACCACGCTCACCGGTCGATTTGCCCGTATCCCGTTGGGAAGTTTCAAAATGGGATGGATTGCCCAAACCCATCAAGCTTTTTGGGCGCAAGATGTGCAGAGGCAACCCTGGATTCGGGACCCTTGGTGGGTACAAAAGCATGACCTCCAGACTTTTTGTGGCTATCCCCTGATCTATAGAGACCAATGTCTGGGCGTTGTCGCTTTTTTTACCCGCCAGAAATTAACGCTCGAAGAGATCCATTTTCTTCATCTACTCTGTAGTGCAGTCAGTTTACACCTGGCCCGTTTGAAGACCCTCTATGCCTATCAAAAGCTAACGCCTAGGGAACAAGAAGTCTTTCAACAGCTCCTTTTAGGGCAGAGTAACCAGCAGATAGCGCAACATCTGAAGATCACGGTCAGGACCGTTAAATATCATTTGGGCAATATCTTTCAGAAGTATGGCGTGAACCAACGCTTTCAACTGATCCAGTCGCAATTTACCGATCGATAGGATCAGGCCGATGGATCTTGCGCCATAGGTTTACTGAGTTACAGCCTTTGAAAAAGGAGGCCGCCTTCATAGACTGCCTCCCAAAAAAATAATCACTTATCGGTTATTTGTAGCTAGGGGGGCGTAGGTTGAGCAGTTCTTCGGGAGAAGCCAACATGTCGATGGCTACGAAGAATATCTTGCCTTCGGGAGTGAGGG
>CASBPW010000144.1 GCA_949127685.1 Candidatus Sivonenia alaskensis PMM_0068
ATTAAAAGTGTTGCCGAAGCTAGGATTATAAATTCTCTTAGTCCCTTGTTGAGGATAACTCGCATATCTATTTCTCAAGTAATGGTTAATCATACATTCCTGAAAAGCTATTAAGAGCGTTACTTTCGCCAGGTCTGTATTGCTCTACTTTCTTCTAGCATCTTTAATTTAATTTTTCAATTTCTTTATTTCTAAATCCTTTTTAGGCTATAAATTTTATTGAGCTTACGCATCATTAGCTGCGGATAGTTTCATGAGAGCATCTTTCGTGAAAGCTTATTGAGTCCTAGTACAATCTCGGGCTTTCTTGTCGCAAACATTTATCAGATTGGTACTATAGGTTGATTCAAGAGCTGCCAGCCCGATCATGAATCCCGCCTTGGCTTCTACAGCCAATGCCAGATAAGCCGTCCATAATTTGAACAGGTCTTCCCTCTAGGGGCTTCTGGTTTTGGAAAAGTCATCTATATAGGCAGGGTCACGGTATCCGCAACGGGCATGGTGGCAGGGAATATCAGAGGAGTGATAGAGCTTGCAACAGTAGGATTTGGCCGTACCAATGATTCCCTGGCGATAGAGAAGAACGGCCAGGGCTGCTCCTAAGGGTGGGGCCATCCAATAGATCCATTGGTTTTGCCAGAACATAGCAAGGACCGCTGAGGCGAGGGAACGCGCCGGATTCAGACTGGTCCCTGTAAACTTGGCGGCATTCGCGAACAGCACAGCAAAAACGGTCGAAGCAATCAAGCCAGTCCAGCGCATCCAGGCTGAATTGACTGTGACTAGAATGATCAACATCAACAGAAAGGTCATGCCCAGCTCTAGCCCAAACCCCAGGGCCGGACTAATGCCCATACCCAGGGCCGTTGCCCCTCCACGAATGCTGCGCGCCAGATCAGGAAAACTTAGCCACACCAGCGCCGTGCCGATGAAAGCTCCCAGGAACTGCATCAGGATATAAATCAACGCATCGGGCGTTGAGATTTTGTTCAAGAGCCAGAAGCCAAAGGTCGTCGCAGGATTAAGAATTCCTCCTGATCGTTTGCCCAGTGGCGAGTAGACCACGATCGCGGCTCCAACCGCAATACACAGAGCCTGAAAAACAATACGCAGGCTGCGATCCGGTACCAACTGCACAATCGGAGAGCCTGCCCCAAAATTCCAACAGGCCCAGATAAGGGCATTCAAGGTAATCAGGACCATCCCTAACAGTTCACTCAAGTAAGCTGAGATTCTGGTGGCCTTGAGGACGGAACGTTGTCCTGGTTGGGTCACATGGCTCATGGACATTCACTATCCATACATTGGCGTTGACAAAGCATTAAGGCGAACCAGGATTGAGGGTCCGTCCAAACCTGCAAGGGTTGAAGAGCATGGTTCTCCAAAACAGAAATTAATGTAGGCAGATGAAACTTACGGGAAATCTCCGTCCGAATCGTCTCCTGAGCCTGGAGCGCAACCGTACAATCCAGACTTTGTAGCTCTATAGTTTGGTTTTTTAGACTGCGCACATGCATTTCAATCTGATGTTCGATCTGGTTATAGATAGCCGCATGAGCAAATTGGTCAAGGTCAAAGTTGCTTTGGAATCGGTGATTGAGATGATTTAGCATATTGAGGTTAAAAGCTGCCGTTACCCCTTGCGCGTCGTTGTAGGCCGCTTCAAGAATCTCTGCGGGCTTATGCAGATCTACGCCCAAAAGAAAGAATTCACCCGGCTGTAGTGCTTGTTGAATGTGTGTGAGAAAGTTGTCACAAGCCTGCTCATCCAGATTGCCCAACGTACTTCCCAGAAAAATGAGTAGGCGACGCGCTAAGCCAAAGCGGGGAAGCTGGGCTAAGGCCTGCTCATAGGTTCCTGCCAAGCCACAGAGACTTAATTTGGGATATTGACGGAGCAAATCTAGCGCCGTGGTTTTAAGAATGCCCGCGCTGACATCAATCGGGCAATATTGGAGGTGAGGATTGAGCTGGCTATAGGCTTCCAGGAGCAAGCGCGTTTTACGCGAGCTGCCACTCCCTAACTCTACCAATTCACAGGCCCCTGTTAGGTGAGCAATTTCTAAGGCGTAGGTTTCCAAAATTGCTTGCTCAGTCCGCGTCGGGTAGTACTCCGGCAGGTCACAAATCTGCTCAAATAACTCCGAGCCTCGATCATCATAGAAATAGCGACAGGGCAAAGTCTTAGGCATCTGCTTTAGACCTCGGATCACATCCTCCCCTTCATCCACAGATACTTCGGATGAGCTCAACGTAATCCAGCGCAGACGGGAATTCTCTTGTTGGAATGTTCTCACTTGGGGGTCTCCTTTGTCTCTATTGTTTTTGAGCGGGCACGATGTGGGGGCTGGTTTCGGCTGGCTTCGGCTCCGCTCAGCCATCCCAGGGCAGGCCGCTCAACCAGCATGAGTTACCTAACCGCAGAAAGCTCTACGAGTGTTGGCGCTTTATGTTGGCCCTCATACTCACCGAATTGCTGAATCAATTTGGCCACCAATCCGGTCCATCCGGTTTGATGACTGGCTCCAATGCCTGCACCATTATCCCCGTGGAAGTACTCATAGAAGAGGACAAGATCTCGCCAATAGGGGTCCGTTTGGAACTTTTCACTGCTTCCATACACAGGGCGTTGACCTGATGGATTGTGCAAGAAAATTCGGGTAAGCCTTTGCGATAATTCGGAAGCTACTTCCCATAGATTCATCATTTTTCCTGAACCCGTAGGACATTCAACTTTGAAATCATCGCCCAAGTAATAGTGAAACTTTTGCAGGGACTCGATGAGTAGAAAATTGACGGGGAACCAGACAGGACCACGCCAGTTAGAGTTACCCCCAAACAAACCACTGGTGGATTCAGCGGGCTCGTAATCCACCCGGAATTGAGCGCCGTCCACATTAAAGACGTAGGGATGTTCGGCATGGAATCTGGAGATTGCCCGGATACCGTAGGGGCCCAAAAACTCGGATTCATCCAGCATTTTTTGGAGAATGCGCCGCAGCTTGTCTCGGTAAACAATCGCCAGCAATCTTCGCTCCCCCATCCCCTCTGTTCTCATACACGCAATATTCTGGGTCAAGTCAGGACGATTCTGAATAAACCATTCCGTGCGTTTCTTAAACCCTGGCAGTTGGCGTAAGGTTTCCGGTTCAATGGTTTCGACAGCGAACAGGGGAATCAGCCCGACCATCGACCTTACTTTCAG
>CASBPW010000145.1 GCA_949127685.1 Candidatus Sivonenia alaskensis PMM_0068
CTTACCCCCTTCCGGTCAACCTTCCCCTGTTTAAACGCGAACTCCAAACAAAGATCTAGACATTGTCCAGATCTTTGTTGTATATTTACAGACTGTTGCTGACACGTTTTGCGCCTGTCGGTCAGGTTCAGGATACTGGGTGGTTTTTCTACTTAAGTCCTCTTGTTCCTTTTAATTGAACAGAATGGCTTTTAGGTTTAGACCTTGTTGCATAACGGGTCTACATCTGATGCCTGCGGTGACTACTAAGGAGATCCCTGCATGGGACGTTCGCTAAAAAAAGGCCCTTTCGTACTGGTTAGCCTTCTAGATAAGATAGACCGCTTAAACGCTAACAACGAAAAGCGGGTGATCAAAACTTGGTCACGGGCTTCCACCATTTTGCCCCAAATGATTGGCCATACCTTTGCCGTGCATAACGGCAAACAGCATGTCCCTGTGTACGTCACAGAACAGATGGTGGGTCATCGTCTGGGAGAATTTGCTCCTACGCGCACCTTCAAAGGTCACGCGGGTAAAGATAAAAAAGGCAAGCGCTAAAAGGAGCTAGAGAAACGTCATGTCACAGGAAGTGAAAGCCATAGCCAAGAACATCCGCATGTCACCTTATAAGGTGCGTCGGGTGCTAGATGCCATTCGAGGCCGCTCCTATGGGGATGCTTTGACCATCCTAGAGTTTTTACCCAATGCTTCTACAGAACCTATTAAAAAAGTATTGCAGTCAGCCGCTGCCAACGCAGAACACAATTTCAGCCTAGACAAACGCGGGTTGGTGATTAGCACTTGCTTCGCTGATGGTGGATCAACCCTGCGTCGCTTCCGAGCTGGGGACCGAGGGAGAGCTCGTCCCATACGCAAACCAACCTGCCATATTACCGTCATGGTCCAAATTCCTGAAACAGTAACTACTGAGGAGCAGTCCTAATGGGTCAGAAAGTACATCCAGTCGGGCTTCGCCTCGGCATCACCCGTACCCATAAGTCCCGTTGGTTTTCCGAACCTAAGACTTATCCCACCCTCCTGGAAGAGGACTACAAGATTCGTACCTATATTACGAAGCACTTGGAGAGTGCTGGGATTGCTGATATTGAAATTGAGCGCAAAGCAGACCAAGTGGAAATCAGCATCCGCACCGCCCGTCCTGGGGTTGTCGTCGGTCGTGGTGGTGCTGGCATCGATAAGCTACGCACGGAATTAGAGCAATTTTTGGGGCGTAAGTCGGTTCGGATCAATGTGCAAGAAGTAGCTCGCGTAGACGCAGAGCCCTCTTTAATCGGAGACTACATCGTTAGCCAACTAGAGCGTCGGGTTGCCTTCCGCAGAGTGATGCGTCAAGCCATTCAACGGGCTCAACGGGCTGGGGTTCAAGGCATCAAGCTAATGGTATCAGGCCGTCTCAATGGAGCTGAAATTGCTCGTAGTGAGTGGGCCAGAGAAGGTCGGGTGCCCCTACATACGCTTAGAGCAGACGTGGATTACGCTGAGCGCAGAGCTAAGACTATTTACGGCATTATTGGCGTGAAAGTATGGGTATTCCGGGGAGAGATTCTACCTGGTCAAGAAGAAGTGGCGGCCATTCAAGATACCCGTGCACGCAAACCTCGCAAGCGCATCCAGTATGAAGAACGTACAGAAGAGACTTAGAGGAGAGCCGTGTCATGTTAATGCCTAAAAGGACGAAATTCAGAAAGCAGCAGCGCGGCAGAATGACGGGCGCCGCCCAACGGGGTAACACCGTCGCTTTTGGTGATTTTGGATTGCAAGCTAGTGAATGTTGCTGGATTACCTCGCGGCAGATCGAATCTGCTCGACGGGCCATGATCCGCTACATACGCCGCGGAGGAAAGATCTTTATCCGTATCTTCCCAGACAAACCTGTGACCCAGCGTGCCGCAGAAACCCGTATGGGTTCTGGTAAGGGAGCTCCAGAGTTCTGGGTAGCCGTCGTCAAACCGGGACGCATCATGTTCGAAATTCAGGGCGTACCAGAGGAATCGGCCAGGGAAGCCATGCGGCTTGCCACGCACAAGTTGCCGATCAAGACCAAGTTCATTGTCCGTGAGACACAAGCTGCAACCGCTCAGAGTAAGGTCGCTGTTGATAGCGCACCCGCCGTTGATAGCGCACCCGCCCGCGCACCGATTGAGGAGGAAGCCACCCATGGCGCTAACGAAGATTAGTGAATTCCGGGATTTGTCCGACGCGGAACTCAGTGAACAGATTCTAGGAATCAAAAAGGAGCTTTTTGAGCTTCGCATGCAGAAAGTCACCCGCCAGTTGGAGAAAACCCACCAGGTTAAGCATGCCAAACACAAATTGGCTCAATTAATGACCGTCGAGGGAGAGCGCAAGGCTAGCGCAAAGGTAAATAAGGTAAATAAAGATGGCTAGAAAGGAAAAAATTGGGGTCGTGGTGAGCGACAAAATGGATAAAACCATCGTGGTCGCGGTGGAAAACCGCGCACCTCACCCGAAGTATCGCAAAATCGTGGTGAACACCAAGAAGTTCAAAGCCCACGATGAAGAGAATAAGTGCAAGGTCGGCGACCGGGTTCGTATTCTTGAAACTCCTCCCTTAAGTCGCACTAAGCGCTGGACCGTACTTTCTTCCTTCAATCCCCAAGGACAGGAAATCACCCTATATACGGCTCTCGTAGAAGAGGTGCAATCGTGATTCAGCAGCAATCTCGCCTTAAAGTAGCGGACAACACCGGAGCTCGTGAGCTCATGTGTATCCGCGTTTTAGGAAGTACGGTCGGAGAGAAGGGACTGACGAAGGGTGGTGGTAACAAGACTGTGGCTAAAGTCGGCGACATTATTGTGGCCGTTGTTAAGCAAGCCCAACCTAATATGCCTGTGAAAAAGTCTGAAGTGGTCCGGGCTGTAATTGTCCGCACGGTAGACGCCATCCATCGCGATAACGGCAATAGCATCCGTTTCGATGAGAATGCAGCCGTGATTATCAATGCCCAAGGCAATCCCAGAGGCACCCGCGTCTTTGGTCCTGTCGCTCGTGAGCTGCGTGACCGGAGCTTCACCAAGATTGTTTCTCTGGCCCCGGAGGTGCTCTGATGGCAACTAGCAACAGCAAAGCTCATTTCAAAATGCATGTGAAGAAGGGAGACCTGGTGCAGGTTATCTCTGGCAAAGATAGAGGCAAAACTGGCAAAATTCAGCGAGTTATTCGTGAAACGAGCCAAGTTTTGATTGAAGGAGTGAACGTTCGCACCTATCACCGCAAGCCCAGTGGCGAGCAAGCCGGTCAAATTGAACGGAAGGAAGCTCCGATCCACAGCTCTAAGGTGATGCTCTACTCCGAAAAACAGAAGGTAGCCTCTAGGGTCGGCTATGTAATTGCAGAAAACGGAGCTAAAACCCGTGTTCTGAAGAAAACCGGGGAAAAAATTAGCTAGGTAAGGTATCAAGCGTTATGGCAACTAAAAGCGAAGAATCCTTGGTATACACGGTTCGTCTAAAGACAATCTACCGAGACTCTGTTATGCCCCGCATGACAGAGAAGTTCAAGTATACGAACACTCACCAAGTTCCCAAACTGACCAAAGTAGTGGTCAACCGGGGTTTGGGAGAAGCGGCATCCAACGCCAAGGCTTTGGATGTTTCCACCAAGGAAATCAGCGTTATCACAGGTCAGCGGCCTGTAATCACTCGGGCTAAAAAAGCGATTGCAGGGTTTAAGATTCGGGCTGGCGTTCCCGTCGGTCTGGTCGTCACCCTACGGGGAGACAAGATGTACGAATTCCTAGACCGTTTGCTGAATGTAGCCCTTCCTCGGATTCGGGACTTCCGGGGTGTCAATCCCAAAGCCTTTGATGGCCGCGGTAACTACACCTTGGGACTTAGAGAGCAACTCCTCTTTCCTGAAATCCAGTATGACGAGGTGGATAAGATGCGCGGAATGGATATATCCATCTGCACCACCGCAGCTACAGACGAAGAGGGTCGCGAGCTACTCGCCCTTCTTGGCATGCCCTTTAAAAAGTAATGAACTACTCGTTAGGAACCTGAAATTAATGGCAAAAAAATCCATGGTGGAACGGGAGAAAAGGCGGAAAAAGCTAGCCGACAAGTATGCTGTCCGTCGTAACCAAATCCTCGAAGAACTGAAAAATCCTGAACTTTCTCAGGAAGATCGTTTCTCTTTGCAGGCGCAACTCCAAGAAATTCCCCGTAACGCAGCTCCCTCTCGTCAGCACAACCGCTGCTGGTTGACAGGGCGTCCTCATGGATACATCCGTGATTTCGGTTTGTCTCGTATTGCCTTTCGCGAAATGGCCCACCAGGGTCTTTTGCCTGGCGTTGTTAAGTCAAGTTGGTAGAGAGCACTATTCCTATGGTTAAAAAGCGCACTGATAAACTCAACACCAACGTCACGGACACCGTGGCCGATATGCTTACGCGGATTCGTAACGCCAACATGGCGCACCACGAATCTGTGATTGTCCGGGCTACTAAGATGACCCGCAACATCGCTCGTGTTCTACAGGAAGAAGGATTCATCTCCGACTTCCAGGAATTTCAGGAAGAGGGTGGCATCAACAGTGGTTTGGAGCTGACCCTCAAATATCGTGGACAGCAGCGTAAGCCTATTATCACAGGCATGAAGCGGGTTTCCCGCCCTGGCCTGAGGGTATACGCCAACCGGCAAGAACTTCCTCGCGTCCTCGGTGGCGTAGGAGTTGCGATCATTTCCACCTCCTCTGGGATTATGACGGACCGAGATGCTCGGCGTCAGGGTGTTGGTGGCGAAGTCCTCTGCTACGTCTATTAAAGGAGCTGACTCCGATGTCTCGAATTGGAAAAAAACCCATACCTATTCCTGCCAAGGTAACCATTACCCTGGACGGCAATCTGGTGAAGGCACAGGGGCCTAAAGGGACACTGGAGCGTGTCCTACCTGAAAACGTAACAGTCCGCCAAGAAGGAGATACCTTGCTGGTGGAGCGGGCCAACGACAATCGTTTAGCCTTTCAACAGCACGGTTTGTGCCGCACCTTAGTGGCTAACCTAATTCAGGGCGTAACCGAAGGGTTTGCCAAACCCATGCAAATTGCTGGGGTAGGTTATCGCCTCCAATCGGACGCTAAAAAGTTGGTCGTGATTGCAGGCTTCTCTCATCCTGTGGAAATTGAAATTCCCCAAGGCGTCTCTATCGAAGTAGATTCCAAACCGGCTCCGATTGCAGGCACCCGCAACCAGCAAGGATTTAACTTTGTGGTTAAGGGAATTGATAAACAGCAGGTTGGGGATTTGGCCGCTAAGATCCGGGCTGTGCGACCGCCCGAACCTTACAAAGGAAAAGGCATCCGCTATACCTCTGAACGGATTCTACTCAAGGCCGGTAAGTCCGGTAAGAAATAGGAATAACTGCTATGTCAACGGATCGTAAAACTGCAACCCATCGTCGTCATACCCGTATCCGCAAAAAACTTGCTGGTACCCTAGAGCGTCCCCGTCTATCGGTATACCGCTCCAACTTTCATATCTATGCCCAAGTCATTGACGATGTAGCCCAAAATACGCTGTGCTCTGCTTCTACGTTAGATCCTGACCTGAAGAGTTTGGATTCTACAGCGAATGTTGAGGCAGCAAAGGCGGTCGGCAAGTTGGTAGCCGAACGGGCTAAAGCCAAAGGGATAGAGACGGTGGTTTTCGACCGTGGCGGAAATCTCTATCACGGACGCGTAGAAGCTTTAGCTGAGGGCGCACGAGAAGCCGGCCTGGAATTCTAGCAATAGTAAGGGTTTTAGAGAGATCAGGGATAAGGATTTTTAGGGAAGTAAAAGAGGAACACAATGGCAGAGCGCAGCAAACAAGGAAACAGCAGTTCCCCTGGGGGGGGGTCTGACGGTCAAGGCGATAAGCGCCGTCGTAAGCGGGACCGTGGTCCAGAGAATAAAACGGAGAGCGATTCCAAGGAACGGGTGGTCCAAGTCCGCCGGGTAACCAAGGTCGTCAAGGGTGGTAAGAAACTTAGCTTCCGCGCCATCGTTGTCGTCGGCGATGAGAAAGGCAAAATAGCGGTCGGTGTGGGCAAAGCCAGTGAAGTCATTGGTGCAGTCCGCAAGGGTGTCACGGCTGCGCAGAAAAGCCTCGTCTCTGTGCCCTTGAATAAAATTGGCTCGATTCCTCATCCTGCCAATGGCGCTGCCGGTGCGGCCAAGGTCATGATCAAGCCTGCTTCTGCGGGTTCGGGGGTAATTGCCGGTGGTGCCGTGCGTACCGTTTTGGAACTGGCCGGAGTCAAGAACATCTCTGCGAAAGCCCTCGGTTCTAAGTCCCCCTTGAACAATGCTCGGGCTACTATCAATGCCCTGAGCAAGCTCCGTAATCTAAAGGATGTCGCCGATGAGCGCGGCGTTCCTATCAGCAAACTCTACAGCAAGTAGGAGCGAACCCCATGCGTTTAGATGATTTACGTCCACAAGAAGGGGCTACCCGCCTCCGCCGTCGCCTAGCTCGCGGCCACTCAGCCGGGCAGGGAAAAACCGCTGGTCGAGGAATGCGGGGTCAAAAGTGCCGCTCCGGTGGTGGAGTCCGTCCTGGATTTGAAGGAGGCCAAATTCCTCTTTACCGCCGAATTCCTAAGCTCAAAGGATTCACACCTCCCAACCAAATTCACTACACGGAAATCAATGTCGAAAGCCTGAACAGCTTTGGGGCAGGAGAAGAGGTTTCTCTAGAATCCTTACTCGCCAAGAAGATCCTCACCGACAGTTGTGGCCCACTGAAAGTATTGGGCCGGGGCGAACTGACCGTTGCTGTGAACGTAAAAGCAGCTGGACTGACCGGTGGAGCTAAGGCTAAAATCGAAGCAGCAGGCGGTTCTTGGACCGTTGAGCATTAAGCTTCATATCCGTATTTTTGATATTAAAACCCCATAGCTGGGGTTTTTTGTTGCAAGACGGATCATCCATCCAACGAACAAAACAAGCGCCCTATTGCCTTGAATCGGTGCATTCGCGGGTTATAACTGCAGGATGCAGCACACGGCTTACCTCGGTATCACAGGTACGGGCAAAACCCACCGCTTACGGGAACATTGGCTTGAGTGCCTAGATCCAGATTCTGTAATAGTTCTGGTAGACCATGCTCAAGAAGTAGCACTTTGGCAGCGGTGGCACCAAGCCAGTCCACAAAAAGACAAACCGCTCCATATTGGAACCTATCGAGCTTGGATACGGCGCTGGATTTTGGCCTACTGGCCCTTGATCGAAGCGTGGCGGCAAGAGCAGGGATTCTCTTTGGTAAAGCAGCCAAAACTTCCTGCCATTGACGGGGCTCAGTATTTCCTGAACCAGATGCTGAACACAGAGCCAGAGCTGATTCAATGCTTGGGCATGGCGGAAGATGAAAGCCGTTCACCTGTTGTCTTAGAAATCCTGCGTACTAACGTTCAACTGCGGGAGCAAGGACTATCGCCTGGAGCCTTAGAGGGTTTATCTGGGGCCTTACCCATGGCATCCTTTCAGGATCTACTCTGGCATTATCATTGGCACAGCCTCCAGCAAGGAGTTTTCGACTACGGAGAGCAACTGGCTCTGTGGCAAGAAGTCTTGTTGCCCAAACTGACGAAAGACGCACTATCGTTGGAGTTGCCCCCTCCACAGAAACGCTATAGGCACTGGCTGGCGGATAATCTCCAAGAATGGTGCCCAGTTGGCCATCAGCTACTCAAAGCCCTAAATCCTGAAGTCCTCTACAGTGCTTTAGATCCCCAGTGTTGCCGTCGCTTTGGTCGAGGAGCTGACCCAGAAGGAGCCCGTGCCTTGGCCCAAGGAGCGGCTGTTATCGAACTAAATCAAGTGCATACCACTAAGCGGTGGCAAACCTTAGCGAAGGACCTCCCAGAGATCTTTCATCTGCGTCGTAACGCTCCCAAAATTTCTAATTTTTCCTGTGGTCCTCAGTATCTACTCTGGCAATCAGTGGTCCAGTGGGTTGCCTCTCTCTGGCAGGGCAAAGAGACGATAGCCCTTTTGGTTCCGGCCTTAGATTTCGCTACCACCAGCCATCTAGCAGAAGCCTTTGAAGAAGCAAACATCCCCCTGCATTTTCTAGAGCGGGCCAATCGCGTCGGAGACTTTGGGGTAGTGAGACTCTTGAGAACGCTCACCCGTCTCGTACATCAAGAAGCAAAAGGCCTATCAAACCATAAGCCCAGCATCTTTGAGGTCGCTCAACTGTTGGAATTCGGACTCGGTCTTTCCTCCGGGCAAGCAAGCTTTTGGTCTCCCAAAATCCATGACCCTGTTTTAGGACTGGCCACAGAACCATCTTCTGAACTGCCGATAGCCTGCCAAAACCTACTGGACTGGGTTAGAGCACAAAGAGAAAAAGTCCTGCCTCTGGCCGATTTATGGCAAGACGCAGAATTTTTACTGCGTGCAGCACCGTTATCTGAACTAGAGCGAGGATGGTTATCCCAAAGCATTGCCTTAGCCCATCAGTTCCAGGAACTCTGGGAACCCAAAAACAGTAGAGAAGAGGAAGATTTCTTAGCACTGCTTTTTGGAGGGAATCTCACGCCCATCTGCCCAGAGCAGCAAGAGCTATTCCCGAACAAAGTTTTGGTTGGTACGCCCTATCAGTATCTCGCCACAGGCTTGATAAGCACGCATCAAGCCTGGTTGAATGTCCTGTCAGATCAATGGCTGGGCATTCATAATAGTCTGAACCCCTGGATACTAGAGGCCAAACGCCCCTGGACGCCAGAAGAGCAAGAAAAGCATCAAATACAAAGGCTAACCATGCTCCTTCAAGGATGTTTGCGCAGAAACCAGGGAGAACTCCAGCTATTCTCAGCTCGACTAGATGGACGGGGAGAACGTATGAGTGGTCTTGTCGGTAGAACCTTAGCCGATATCCACTCCTAGAGCATTGCTCATGCGTGTGGGTTGAGCGTAGTCGAAACCCACGCAGGGAAGAGATCTCTCAGGCAATCGAGAATGGCTAAACGTGCAGGTGATTTCAAGGAAAAGCCCGTATACGCAACTAGAGTCCACCTTAATCAGGTGACTTATCTTCGGCTTTCAATTGATCGCGAATCTGAACTTTCTGCTCTGGAGTCAAGACTTTACGTATTTTGATCCAGTTGCTGATTCGAAGACGCGTGAGTTGGCTTTGAAGCTGTAATAATCGGTCTAACTCTTGTTGAATTTGAACATCTGGAGCATCATTATTCACCAACGTCCGTAGCTGCATCCGAGAGGCCCGCACATCCTGGCGCAGCTTCTGGACTTGGGTGCCATCGGCCTGACGGATCTGTTGAATGGATTGCCTTTGTTCAGGACTCAGATTTAGTTGACTGAAATCTATTCTTGGCTGACTATGCGCTATTCCCGGTGAGAAAAAAATCAAAAGAGCAGGGAGGAATAGCAATCTAAAGTTTGACATCATAGAGGCCCGTATCGGGGTCGATAGCGTAAAGGGAATCCATTTGCTCCAAATTTTCTGCTTCTAAGCTATCTATTGGGGAATGGGTATAGCTATTGAAACCGACACCAACTCCTATCATGAGACCACAGGCAACCAGCCCTATTTTCCAATTGATAAAGGGAAGTATATTCTGCCGTTTGCCGCTCGAAGCGATGCTTAATGTAGGCTCGTTTCCAATAGCGTCAAAGAGACCGCGTTCCAGCTCCATAGAAGCTGGAGGCGGTGAAGGTTGATGCTCTTTCAAGAAATTGATGAGCCTTTCTTCAGATGGCTCTTTCATAAGTACACCCCCTGGGAAGAGAACCATTCTTTCAACTTACGTCGTCCATAGAATAAACGAGATTTTATTGTTCCCACAGGAACTTCCAAAAGTTGGGCAACTTCTTCTTGGGACTTTTCTTGGAGATCATGGAGGATGACCACGGCTCGGTGATCAGGAGTAAGCGTTTCTAGGGCCCGACCGACCAATTCTTGACGGTCTAAGCGGCTCAAAACCTCTGCATCCGGGGCAGAGACCGGCAGATCTTCTACCGGAAGGCTCACCATTTTATTACTTCTTCCCTTGCGCCGATGATAATCCTGGCAGACATTGTAGGCAATCCGAAAAAGCCACGTAGAAAATTGGGCATCTTCCCGAAATTTGGAGAGATTGCGGTGGACTTTTAAGAACACGTCTTGCGTCAGATCGTCCAAAACCTGACTGTCCGTGGTCATCTGGTATACGAGTCTCCGCACTGGCCCAACGTGCCGACGATAGAGAAGCCGAAACGCCTCCTGGTTTCCAGAAAGGGTTCGTTGGACCAGAATGCTGTCTTCTTCGATCAAAGCCACCGGAATCATGCAGGTACATAGGTCACTACTAGAGTAAGACGCGAGCATGATGCCACGGGTTCAAGGATAATAAAGTTTTGGTCAAAAAGGTGCGTGCTATGGGAAAGCCGAGGAAAACGACTAAGGATGCTGTGTCTTTAGAGCAGCAAGCGACCATGAAGTATGGTGAACGGGCCATCGAAGAAGGCGAACTATTTACCTTTCCCAACCCTCGTCCAGGCAGGCATTACCAGGTCCATATCACGTTGCCAGAGTTCACCTGTAAATGCCCGTTTTCCGGCTATCCAGACTTTGCCACGATCTACCTTACCTATGTCCCAAACCAAAAAGTTGTGGAATTAAAGGCGATAAAACTTTATATCAATCGTTATCGAGACCAGTCGATCTCCCATGAAGAAGGAATTAACCAAATTCTGGATGATTTTGTGGCGGCGGTAGACCCTTTAGAAGTGCATATCAAAGGGGACTACAATCCACGAGGCAATGTCCACACAGTGGTTGAAGTTCAGTACAAGAACGAAACAGCAGTAGACTAATTTTGCCTTTAGGAATGCGGGGAGGAGGATCGATAAGAGCGACTGCATGGCTGATGTTCTTGCTTTTTTTCCCGGCCAGCCTCGGCCTATTGAGCCAAGTGATAAGGGGCAATGAACTATCTTATCAATTACTGGCGTTGGCCTTATTGCTTCTTTGCATAGACCAAGCGCGCATGGCTGTTGTCGATTTAGAACACGTTAAACAGGTTCAACAGCAAGTCCAAGATGCTCGTTTAGCTCATTTCTACCGAGTGACCATCAGTACTATTGTTTTGGAACTATTAGGCTTTTATAGTTCTTACCTTTGGTTAGGCTGGGGAGCAATTTTAGTTTTATTGAGTCAGGTTTGGTTTAATGTTTTAGCCGGCATTCAACTTCAGCCAACAGAAGAAAATCCTATCCAACCTTGGGGCGTTCCAGAGCGTCGCCTTGTCCTGATAGCTGATGGCATAGGCTTGATTTTAGTCAGTCTCTGGATTTTACAAATTGCCCCGCTCTGGATGGCTTCAGGGCTATTGGCGATGGTAATAATTTATGGATGGGTCAAGTACGCTCCAACCCTACTGGTTTAGCAAGGATGTACGAAAAGCCCCCTAACTCCCCCAATGCTGGGGGACTTTGCGCAGGCCGTTCGCAGAATCGGCATCCATAAGCTGAAGGGAAGCAAAGGATGCTTCTCCCCCCAGCTTTGGGGGGCTGGGGGGGCTATCTTTGCATAAGTTAAAGATACATATTTACAGAAATCAATTAATTTCGTTCTGGTCTTTTACGAATACACTAAATCTCCGAAGCATAGCGGTTTCACCCAGTGTTTTAGCCTCTTCCAGGAGTCCTGGGACAAGACTAATAGGAAACAAGGGTAGAACTTGGCTTTGTTCCTGGGAAAGATAGATCTCTGATTGCAAACTGTATAGGTGCAATTCCCGACCGTCATAGCGCCATACCTCTGGCACTCCCAGTGCCTCATAGATGGGCAAACGAAGTAAGGAGAGACTTGTAATATCTATCTCGAGCACTAAGTCTGGGGGTGGATCCTGCGCAAGGTCAATATCTTCCTTACTGCGAATCTTTGGTTCATTCTGGATGTAGTAGCATTCATCAGGCTCTACCGCACGGCTAAGATCTTCTCGCTTAAGGGTCAAGGAACCCATACTCGCCACGTTGATGCCTCGCTCAGCCACCC
>CASBPW010000146.1 GCA_949127685.1 Candidatus Sivonenia alaskensis PMM_0068
CACACACTATCTTCTAATAATGCTTCATACGTACTATACGCATGGGCAGCATCAGCAGTGATTTGTTCGAAGGCTTTTTGGGCTATTTCCACTTCTAAAATTCCTTCTCCCACCTGCTTATTCTTATTACTTTGACTTCTAATTTGTTCTGGAGTTGGCAAGTAAAATTCATCTTTCATGACTGAATAGCGAGCAGACATGGAATTGATAGAGGCCATTCTGTGTCTAACCCATTGAGCCACCACAAAAAGAGGAGCTTTGATATGAAAAGTAAGCTCTACTTGTTCCAAAGGCGATGTGTGTAAATTCTTTATCAAATAGTTAATGAGCCCTTGGTCTTCCCGAACCGTTTTCGTTCCTGAGCCATAGCTAACGCGGGCAGACTGCACAATTCGAGCATCACTGCCCATGTAGTCCACTAAGCGGACAAAGCCCTTATCCAAGACCGGAAATTCCTTGTCCAGGAGTTCTTCTGCTTCAGGAACAGTGATACGGGCCATCGCTATTTACCGGGTTATCGTCCACTATGTTACCGGAAGACCAGTTCCTTCCCCGAAATTACCTGACCGACTCGCCAAGCCTCTATGCTTTGAGACTGGAAATAGATCTGGGCTTCTTCCCACTGATCTTTAGGAAGGGCAAGCACCATACCTAGCCCCTGGTTGAAGGTGGTATCGAGGGTCTCTTGGGAAAGATTGCCCATCTGAGTAAGCCACGGGAAAACTTCTGGAACGCTCCAGGAACCACGCTGAATTTGAGCAGTTAGGGCCGTAGACGGATGGGCAGCAAACAGGCGGGGAACATTTTCTATCAAACCACCCCCTGTGATATGGGCTAAACCCCTCAACTCAAAGCGGTCTAAGGCCTCTAGAACGGCTTTGGCATAGATACGGGTCGGCGTTAAGAATGCTTCTCCCAAGGATTGCTCCCAGCCTTCGGGCGTATGGTCCCAGGTCAGGCCAGAAACTTCAATGATTTTGCGAACCAAACTGAAGCCATTGCTGTGGACTCCAGAACTGGCTAGCCCCAAAAGAGCATCGCCTTCAGCGATTTGCTGACCATTGATAATTTTGCTACGCTCCACCACTCCTACGCAAAAGCCCGCGATATCATATTCCCCTGTTTGATAAAAACCAGGCATTTCTGCCGTTTCACCACCCACTAGGGCACAGCCACTCTGGCGGCAGCCTTCTGCTATACCTGCCACAACTTGTTCTAGCTGTTCCACGGTGAGCTTCCCCGTAGCCAAATAATCCAGAAAGAATAGAGGCTCAGCTCCCTGGCAGAGAACATCGTTGACGCACATAGCCACGCAATCGATGCCAATGGTGTCGTGCTTATTCAGAGCGATAGCCAGTTTGAGCTTAGTGCCAACGCCATCGGTACCACTGACCAAAATCGGTTCTTGGTATTTCGTGGGTACGCTACAAAGAGCAGCAAAACTGCCAATATCCGATAAGACTTCAGGGCGCATGGTGCTCTGGGTATGGCTGCGAATGCGTTGGACGAAGCGTTGTCCTTCTGCCACATCCACACCACTGGTTTTGTAGTCTATGGAGTCCACCACGATACCCTTCCTTAGAAAGTTGTCAAGAGGTAATAACTCTTAACGTATCAGGGTTTGGGCGACTGATTGGGGATCACTGTGTTATCCTTCCCCACTAAACAAGGTGTCAAGGAGTAGAAAATTGGATAAATTCCTCTCAAAAACCCTTATGGTAAGTGTTTCAGGCATTTTCTGTATTTCATTAATCTTTAACCTGCCCGCTCAAGCGCAAGAAGCGCAAAATGTTAAGAGCACATCCCCCATCGCCCAAGCCGTTTCCCCACAGGTCTATGACCTACAAGCACCCATAATTCCCACATCGAACAAATCTCCTATCAAAATAGGCATTCCAACCTCAGAACGTTCCGCTCCTCAAGCTTCCATTTTTGTTGATGAGAAGCAAAATCAAGTCATTGTCTACTTTGACCAACTCCCCTTACTGACGATCAAGCCCAGCAAAAATGATGCACAGACCTCTACGCTGGAAGCTGCCGAATCCAAAGCTTTAGAGATCACCAAACAACTGAACCTCTTGGCATGGAAGCCTGTAGAAGTGCGTTCACTGAAAGTGATCCAGGATGACGAAGGAACCCGTTTGGTCGCCCAAAACGCCGCTTCAGAGACTTCCAGTTCAGAAACCCGTGAACGGATGCTGTGGACGCTAGATAAATCCATGAGCGTGGCTTCCACGAGCAAAACGAATCAGGACCAAGATTTAGAAGCTACTGCGGTGACTATCCTCAACCGAGTTCGTAGCCGCTTCGGGGTAGAGCCTATAGCAAGCGTTGAGAAACCCAACCCCATAGCCTCTGCTGGTAAAGTCGCCAAAAAAGTAGCCATGTCTGTGTTGAATAGCTTCCAAGGCGGAGCTTCCTGGTATGGCGGCAACGGCGATGGCTTCCATGGACGACGCACAGCGAGTGGTGTCACCTTCAACACCTATTCCCTGATGGCAGCGCATAAATCGCTCCCCTTTGGCACCCGTGTGCTTGTAACCAATGTCGCTAACGGTAAGCAGGTAGTTGTCAAAATTATGGACCGAGGACCCTACATTGGCGGGCGGGTGATTGACCTCTCCAAAGCTGCAGCCCAACTGCTAGGCATGATGAACACGGGAGTAGCCCGTGTGCGTGTGGATGTCTTAGGCCGCTAAGACCTAGAGGAGACTTACAATTTTTCTCCGCTGAGTAAAAAAACGGGGTCTAAGGACGCAAAAACCTGCTGCATACCCCGTTTCTCCAGTCTATGAATACCGGGCTGTACTACTTCAATCTGCCGCGCTTGTAGCCGCGCCAACGATTCTGAAATCTGGTAAAGCCCTTCCAGAGAAGAAGTCACGCACACGACCCTACCGCCACTAGGGAGAATCTCCCATACCGCTTCCAAGATTTCCTGGTATGCGTTCCCCCCTTCAATGCAGACGCGGTCTGGCCTCGGGGAAAGTTGAGACAAGCATGCTGGAGCACTGCCTAAAAGCACTTGGACATTACTCACTCCAAAGCGGTCACAGTTACGCTGAATGAGTTCGGTAACTTCTTCATCTCGCTCAATGGCGAGGACCTGTAAGCGAGGAGAACACAGGGCTGCCTCAATCGTTAGGGTTCCTGTCCCAGCCCCGATGTCCCAGAATACAGAATCAGGCTTCAGTCGTAGTTGGGCTAAAAGTTGTACTCGAACTTCTAGCGGACTCATGGGAATACCGGGGATACCCTCGAAAAGAGTATCCGTAATGCCGGGGGTAGCATAGGGCCAGAGGGTAGACATGGCCCTATCATCGCAAGCCCTATTTCCCAATCAAGCTTATTTTTGTGTATAATTGTAAATGAATGTAAAAGTTCTTCGCATTGCCTAGGAGTTCAACATGAGCAGGTCTGCAGTCCATCAAGAGCGTTTAGCCCATCCCCAGGCTCATAGTAAAGACCGCCATCTGACGGGAAAAATAGACTGGCTCTTTACCCTTGGTTTAGTAAGTTTTGGAATTGCCAGCTTAATCGCAACCCCGATGTTGCTTCTCTCAGGGTTGTAATGTCCCCCCTTCGAAAACCTGTGCTAAGTTAGTGCACAGTCGTTTATACCGAACAGGTCGTGGAGGTGATGCCCATGAGTAGTAGTCAACCGATTCAGGGCCACCGGAACGTTCTCCGGCAACTGTAGGCCAGGATTGTTTCTGATACATCACCCTAGGCACGGCAAATCCGTTCTACAGGGCGCTTATACAGATTCTTCTGGCAGTTAGACCGGCCTTTCCAAAAGGCCCGACCAGACCGCTCCTAGATCTTCTAGGGGCGGATGGTTTTTGGGGGAGAAATACCCAAAAAAATAGGCCGCGCACACGACCTAAACTTAAGGAGAACCGCAAATACCTAGAGAACTGCCGTTCTAACCTACTATTAAGTGTGAGAACATCAGATATCTGTAGATTAGCAATAATTTAGAGAAGAAGTGTTTAAAATAAACATTTCTTTTTCATGGACTAGAATTCTCAGTGTCTTCATCAAAAATTTTCTACGGTCACGCTAAAAAGCTACGCTAGAGCAAAACGTACATGAAAACGGTGCATCGCCATATCCTCGTAGGTTCTACGACTCCCTATAGTGGAAAATCTTCTCTCCTCCTGAGCTTAGGCTTGCAGCTTCAGCGTCAGGAGTTTGGTTTGGGTTATCTCAAACCGTTGAGCCAAGGAGAACCCCCGGTCGATGAAGATACCCGATTTTTAGCGCAACAATGGAATATTGTGGTCCCGGATCCCCTGGTGTTCATATCTCCTCAAACGTTGCTAGAGCGACTGAGGGGGAATGATCAAACCAACTATCAAGATCAGCTCAAAGAACAACTCTACCGTGTAGGGGCGGAGGCTGACTTTCTATTTATTGAAGGAGGAGGCACCGCCACCGAAGGGAAATTATTCGGTCTGAGCCTGAAGCAACTGGCTACGGTCTTGGATGCTCCTGTGATTTTGGTCGTTCGCTACCAGGCAGGCAAAACGATTGAAGGGGTCCTGGATGTGCAAGAACAACTCCAAGGCCATCCCCTGAGCGTCATTTTCAATGAAGTCCCTGTGGCTCAGCATAGCTATGTGCAAGAACAACTAGCGCCTCTTTTTGAAGCCCGAGGCATGCCTGTGCTAGGTGTTCTTCCCCTAGACCCCATCCTCCATAGTGTCAGTGTCGCGGAATTGGTTGAACGGCTTGGGGCCGAAGTCCTCTGTTGTGAAAACAGCTTGGACCTCTTGGTGGAACAGGTCAATATTGGGGCCATGAATGTGAGCAGTGCGCTGAAATACTTCCGCAAGAACAACCAAAAGGTTGTAGTCACAGGGGGAGACCGCACCGATATTCAACTAGCAGCCCTACAAACAGCCACCAACTGTTTAGTACTCACCGGTCAATTGCGCCCAAATTCCCTGATTTTGGCGAGGGCTCAACAGATGCAGGTTCCTATTCTATGCGTAGCCCACGACACGCTAACCACGGTACAAATCATCAACCAAGCCTTTGAATATGCTCGGTTCCAGCAAGAAGCCAAGACCGAATGCATGGTGACGATGATGGAGCAATATTTTAATTTCGAAGCGTTTTACGCATTTTGTGGTTTAGAGCAGCCGGTCTCTAGTCTCTAAAAGCCTACAGGAAGAGACTTCGGACCGCTTCATAGGTTGAAAAAAAGCTATACTATGGGACATCGCAGATGCCGTATGGATAGGGGTAGGCCGGAAACGAACCCAAGCAACCTCTCCTGCCTCTACTCATACGTATTCGACGAATTATTTAGGATGTCAGACGCCACAAATGGCGTTGGGTCTGTTATTATGCACTGGATATGGGGTGGCTTTCTCCATCTTGGAGAATTTCATTGAATTCACTGAAAACACTTGACAGGCCAGAACGCTGTGGTTTATAGTTTCATTGAAATGAATGAAGAATTGGTTATGCAAGTTGGCCAGGCAGGAGAGTTCCTTTGGGGTCGTGACCGAGGTTGCGAAATCCGGGTCACGATGGAAGAACTACTACGCAAGCTTCCGGCGAACCGGACCTTTGTAGCTGACCTCAGTGCAGTGGCAGCTATGAACTATTCCGTCGCTTTAGAGCTTTTCGTGAAGCTTCTCTCTGCTTGGGAAAACCTCTATCCCGAACGAGGTTTCCTCATCCGCAAACCAACGATTGAAGTTTCTGAAGAGATTGGTGTTGCCTTAGAACATCATGGACTTTTGGCGCTGTGTGAATCTCCGAATGGAGGTCTCAGACTTGTAGGCAAAGTGTCGCAATCCGATGTGGAAACAGTTCGGTGGGCAGAAAATCAAGGTGATTTTTCAGCTCCCGACCTCGCTGCCGCGCTAGGGCTTAACCTCACCACGGCCAATCAGCGTCTCAAAAAGCTGGAGGCTAACGGCATTTGCATCCGCTATGCCGTGGGCTCTCGTCAGTATCGCTATCGCCTAGCAGGCCGCTAACCTCTTTTTTTACCTTGTTTTTCATTGACTCCAATGAAATCATTAGTTTCATTTCAAAGATCATCAATTTTACCCCGTAAGGAGTTTTCCATGGACCGTCGTTATCCCCTACTCAACAAAGTCATGTTCATCGGCCGTTTAGTCCGTGATGGTGAAGTCAAGTACCTTGAATCCGGTACCCAAATTACACACTTCTCGATCGCACTCGATGGCGCAGGCAACCGAGGCACAGAAGCCGCTTTTATCGACTTCAGCAAAATTGGCGAATTCAACGTAGCAGAGTATCTCAAAAAAGGGACTCAAGTCTTTGTCGAAGGCCATATCGACCAAACCCGCAAAGAAGTGGAGGGTCAGAAGCGGACTTTTACGAATTTCCTCTGCGATCGTCTTCAGCTTTTAAGTGCCGCCCGTAGTTCCGATGAGCCCCAAGCGACTGGCGAGGATGACTTTGACCCTTTTGGGCCTGAGCCAACCAAAACCACTGAGACCGATCATGCCGATAAACTTTTCAATCTTTTGGTAGACCACTACGGAGATCCGAAAACGTGGAATCGCAAACAGTTCACTTCGCTCACCCGCTGGGTGGAAGAGCGTACCGGAACCCCTGCTGTTTCGGTTTCTCTAGAAGGTCTTAAGGCACAGCTAGCCGCTATTCCCAAAGCAGAAGCTTTGTCTTTAGCAGAGAAGATGCAACAAGCCTTTGCCCGTTCTGCCTAATCGGCTTTAACTTCTGCCCGCGTCTATTCAAGGGCGCAACAATTGCGCCCTGAACTGCTCTTCAAACAAACTATTGCCCTCCACGGAATCGATGAGGATTGCACTGCCATGTATGCCAAGACTTTTGATACTCTTTTTGCGTCAAGCCCTGTCCCCCTTCAAACAAAAACCGATTGTGTCGGTCTCTATTTCAAAAATGTCCGCCGTCAGCCACTTTTGGATCACCCAACAGAACTCCGCTTAGCACGACTTGTCCAACAAGGTCTGCACGCCGCAACCGAATCTGGCTGGGCCCGAGACCGCAAACTCGCCCAAGCGAGAGAAGCTAAAACTCAATTGATGAAGGCTAATCTACGTCTCGTGATCTC
>CASBPW010000147.1 GCA_949127685.1 Candidatus Sivonenia alaskensis PMM_0068
AATGAAAGCGGAACTGCTCGCAGCCCTTCTCCATCAGCCCAAAGTGCTCTTTCTGGATGAGCCAACCCTGGGTTTGGATGTGAATGCTCAGGTCAAAGTCCGCGAATTTCTGCGCACCTACAACGACCACTATGGGGCGACAGTCCTGCTGACCAGTCATTACATGGCAGATATAACGGCGCTATGCCCCCGTGTTCTTTTGATTTATGCCGGAGAACTTATCTACGATGGCAGCCTGGAAGGTCTCTTAGACCGCTTTGCCCCTTACCGAGAAGTGAAGATTGAACTGGCGCAGCCCTGCCCTCGAGAAAAATTGTCTGCTTATGGAGAAGTGGAAGCGGTTGAAGGTTGTATGGTGCGCTTATTGGTGCAGCGGGAGCAACTAACCCGGACGGTTGCTCAAATTTTGGCGGAACTGGAAGTGACTGATTTGACAATTACCGATCCCCCGATTGAGGAAGTGATTGGTCGCGTTTTTCTTACGGGCAGTGTCCAATGAATCATTCAATAAATCAGGTTTTCAGGACGGCCAGGGTTCTGATTTCGGTGTCCTATGCCTATATGGTGGAATATCGGGCCGAACTTTTTCTGTGGGCTTTGTCTGGTTCTTTGCCCTTTATTCTGATGGGTGTTTGGATGGAAGCGGCCCAAGGAAAGCAATTTGGATTAGGCCCTCTGGATTTTGCCCGCTATTTTCTCGCAGCCTTTATCACGCGACAGTTCACGATTGTCTGGGTGATTTGGGATTTTGAAAAAGAAGTGCTGAGTGGTCAGCTTTCTAATCGCTTACTGCAACCGATAGACCCTGTGTGGAGACATCTGGCGGGTCACTTTTCCGAACGTTTTGCCCGACTGCCCTTTGCTGCAGGTTTAGTTGGATTATTCTTCCTCCTCTATCCTCAGTCTTTCTGGATACCGAGTCTGACAACGGCTTTACTTTTTCTCCTCGTGGTAGTGCTTGCTTTCATTTTGCGTTTTCTCATTCAATACACCTTGGCGATGCTTGCTTTTTGGACCGAACGAGCTAGCGCCTTAGAAGAATTCTGGTTTTTGTTCTATCTATTTCTTTCTGGTTTGATCGCTCCTCTAGAAGTCTTTCCTCCAGAAGTGCGAGCCGTCGCGCTGTGGACACCCTTTCCCTATTTAGTCCATTTCCCGGCCAGTTTGTTAGCAGGACTACCGGTAGATTTGGGCCGAGGCGTTCTTATGATGCTGGGCTGGAGTTTACTATTCTTTGGCTTAAACCGCTGGCTATGGCGCAAGGGACTCAGAGAATACTCTGGGATGGGAGCCTAGTTTGTACTATTCAAGAGTTGGTTACAATGAATAAAATATCTAGATAAAAGTGTGCATACTATTCAATACTTACCCTAATTTACGGTCTGGAATTCATTCTATTTTTCACTATGGAGTGGTATATAATCTATATCCGCTGGCCCTTCTCCCAGTGGCTCTGCATAGGTTCTGAGGCTGAACGATTTTAGGTTATGTTCATCATCGGCAAGCCAATCTACAAATACAGGTGCTTCTGTTTGGAGTATTTGGTACATGTCCTGAAAGTCCTTTACAGGCAAGGTAACAATAACCGAAGCTTCAGCAGGCGATTGAATCCCCAGCTTGTCAAGGTTTTCTTCAAAAAAGACAAGCAGGATAGTTTTATAAAGTTCCTCCGTCGGTTCTAGGGCAAGCCTTAAGGCCCGAATATAACCCCCATCTCCCGTAGCCCGGCGTGCTTCAATTTTATAGTTTGCGATCAATAGACATTTAGCCATAAAATCTCCCATAGTTGAATAATTTTATATTCTTGTAGCTCTAGTATCCAGCTGGCAAAGTACATGGAACGATACCTGCGGGTCTTGAGCATATTCTGGCGAACGACCTTTGCTGCGGAGATGGAGTATCGGCTGAACTTTGTTGTATCTACTTTGAGCAGTTTGGGGCAATTGGTAGGGAATTTATTTGGACTGTTCTTGTTCTATCGTACAGGCTATACCTTTGCGGGATGGGACTGGGAACAAGCGCTTATTGTCTTGGGCATCTTCACTCTATTTCAGGGATTTTCCAGTACGTTCCTCAGCCCAAATCTCAACCAAATTGTGAAACATATTCAGCAAGGAACCCTGGATTTTGTACTCCTCAAGCCGATTAGTTCTCAGTTCTGGCTTTCGACCTATACGCTCTCTCCCTGGGGAATTCCAAATTTGATCTTTGGCGCTATTTTGATTGGCTATGCGGGGGGGCGACTCGGCTTAGGGGTCTCTAATTATCTGTTTAGCTTGATCCCCCTATTTTTTGGTTTTGTCATTCTCTATAGCCTCTGGTTCATGTTGGGCGCAATGAGTATTTGGTTTGTCAAAATCTATAACGTCACGGAAGTCCTACGGGGTCTTCTAGAAGCAGGGCGTTTCCCCATGGCGGCGTACCCTGTGGCCTACCGTTTTTTCTTCACTTTTGTAATTCCTGTGGCGTTCTTAACTACCGTGCCTGCCGAAGCTTTACTGGGTCGCACTGAACTTATTTGGACCCTAGGTGCTGGTATTCTTGCCCTTGCTCTTTTTCTGGCGTCTCGTGCTTTTTGGCAATTTGCCCTTCGATTTTATACCAGTGCATCTAGTTAGCTTTACCCCGCAGGGACTGAGGGGTCTTCTAAAAGCTATTTATCCACAGAGAACTTAAATCTAATCTAAACCCAGGTAGAACAGCTTCCCCTGAGAGACTGACGGGGGCTTTTAGAACTTCCACCTCTTTCCCTGGATGATAAATCTCTACCCGCTGACTCTTCGGGTCTATCAACCAGCCCAGCCGTACACCATTATCCATATACTCTTGCATCTTGGCCTGTACGGTCTTGAGCAGATCCGTTTTGGACCGTAGCTCCACTACAAAATCAGGGGCTAAGGGTAAAAAGCTATCCTTTTGTTCTTCAGTCAGGGCTTCCAGTCGCTCTCTACGAACCCAGGAAGCGTCAGGTGAGCGATCTGCCCCATTAGGAAGCTTGAACCCCGTAGAAGAATCAAAACCCACCCCTAAATCGTTGGTATCCACCCAGTTGGCTAACTGCTGAGACAATTTGATGTTCCAATATCCCGATCG
>CASBPW010000148.1 GCA_949127685.1 Candidatus Sivonenia alaskensis PMM_0068
CCACAGGAGCGGTCCCAAAGGCGATCAAGGCTGCCAACCAACTGAGGTGGCTGAGCTTGGGAAGAGTGCATGGTATAAGCTGCCAAGCGAGCGCAACTTTAGGTTTCAAGATTCGGGTTGCCTCAGAAAGTGGAGATTAGGGCTAACGGAGAGGGAAGCGGAATAGATTATTATGCTAAATCCTTTTATGGGGCACCAATGAGAGCTTCCAGTACAGTGTCTTGCCACTGATCGTTCCACTCCTGACTCACCATCTTTGCTCTAATCTGTAAAACATTATGAGCGCCTTCTCTCGTCCATTGCATTTTTCTCTTCCGCTTATGTCGTGCATTGATGAGCGAGTCAATATGCGATTCTGCAACTTGGCTGGTATAGGTTATCCCTAAGCTTTCCCGCTCATCGTAGTTGACGAGATAAGCAGAGTTATTCTTCAGATAATCATGCAATCCCTTTATCTTGGATTTTTTTGCATCATCTGTAATATTGTCTTGAAGTAATTTTAGCTTGGTTAGCGTTTCTTCAGCTTCGCCATGCCAGAGCGTCCATTTCGCACTCTCAAGCGATTTTCCAAAACCTTCGCCCAGCGCATTTTTAACATTCTCAAATTTCTTGCCAATATGGAACCAGTCCAGAATGCATTCTAACTCTTGGCAATGAGGTTTCAGGGATAATAACACAGACCAGCAATTACTAGCCCCATCCGCCAAGCCCGTCACCCTTGTGAGTTCTGTCATTCCTTGCTTGCGGGCAGCATTGAGCACAAAAGTCTTGATTGTTTCAAGCTCATCGTCCATGCCTGAAATCACACAGGTCTTTTTGGTAATCTGCCGATGGTGTTTATCTATCTGTTCAATGTTATCGGGCTGATAGGCAATGGCAGACAAGGCTTCAAAACTTCGTTTCCCTTTCTCTTTTACAGGGATGTGTCCGCCATCGACCTGGACAATCAAGTCCGTCGCCGGGGTGGCACAGTCTTGTGGTGACGGCTCTCTAAGGGTGTCTTGAGAGAGACGCGAACCCACTTGATTGGTCAGGCTTTGAATTCGGGTATGGTTATTGACGCTGCGTACAGAGCAATTCACTTTCTCTAAATTAGTCTGTGCCTCTCGATAGCTAAACAAAGATCCCTGTTCACACTGCAACTTGGCTAAGTCGGGATGGATATCCGTCCCAAATACCGTGGTGGTGGTCGGGGTACTCTGCCAATTACAGTCAGGATTATTGCAGCGATGCTTCTGGATGCGGAGCTGATGATCGCTGAAGACCGCATGAAAATTAGACTGCATAAATCCGTTTTTCTTGAGCTTTTGACCGCAATTTGGGCAGGCATCATACCCGAGATCGATCAAGGCAGATTGCTCAGCCAATAAAGCATTTTGAACCTTTGTCAACAGAGATATCTGTTCTGCATGTCTTAGTCCCAAATCTAAAATTGATTTTGGTGGTCGAATATCGTATATTTTGACCGTATCCCGCTTCACAACCTCTTGACTAGCGACAGAGACCTTCTCGACAATGACTCGAAATTCGTAATCCATAATGAGTGGTGTTCAGGTAGCTTCTCGATTAACACGAGAATACCATGAAATCATCACAGCATAACAATCCATTTCGCTTCCGATGCAGGTTGTCAGGTGACTCAGATGGGACCAATCCCCTGGTTGGCCAATCCAGTTGAGTAAAGCATTGTAGAGATGAGAGTTTTTTTAGCATTCTGGGGTGATGAGTGGTATCGAACTCCAGAATGCAGGCTCTCTTTGATATTTGTCAATTCGCCAGATTTGCTGGCTACTCAGGATTTGAGTGCTTCGACGACAAACTTTTGTCAGTCAACCAGGGGCTTGACTTATTGCAGATCATTCTTGACGCAGTTAAGCATTCGCACGATCGCTGCTGCGGTGAAATCGCGGCTGGCTGGCTGATTGGGAGCAAACTTGTTCCCCTTCTCATTGAGAGGAGATGCAACTCTGCAATAGGCTGACATTTGTTCAGTCAACTGCTTGTCAAGACTTGCTACGTCTGAGAATACAATCGGTTTTTGGGTGGGGTTTAGATAGGATGAGCGTCTCAGTTTCAGCTTCAGGTTTTCCGCTGCCGAGCGGAGGACGTTAATCAACTCAGATCTTTTAATAGGATCTGTCGGTCGAAAGTTACCTGTATAGCTTCCCGCCTGTAGGACTGAGAAGTTCCACTGCGCCCAATTGATTTTTGCCGCACTCCAACGAGAAGGTTTGATATCTAGATAGGGTCGCGTGCGACGCGTCGGTTTTCCGTTTACATCGATTGGTACTACTGTGTTCAAAGCATCGACAATCATCGAGATCGCTTCTTCTCTCGTGACTGCTTGCTGAGGACGAAAGGTGCCATCGGGAAAGCCTTGAATGATCTTTAGGCGGTATGCCTCTAGAATTTCCGGCTTGTAAACATTTCCGCTGATGTCAGAAAAGGTAGTTTCAGCAGTAGTAGGAGGAGACGATTGCTGTGGCGCGGGACTGCTAGTATTATCAGGCTCCGTCATCTGAGCTAAAGTTGGAGAGATCAAGCTAGCTAATGAGACTGTTATTGCGAAAGTCGCAACATATAGACGAGTTAAATTTTTCATTGTAATTCAGTTCTTCTAAACGTCCGGATTGTAATTGATGAATGTTGATTAGTCAACTACTTTTATCATGGTACGCGCATCTAAATTCTGTAAGTTTTACCCAGCAAGGCGTTAACTTTTTCGTTGCAAAATTTAACAATGCGCAAAACTTTTGTCCAGCAAGAGTTTTAAAATAGGTGCGATTGCCCTGGGTAGTGTTGCAGATCTGTTGATGTTTGTTTGCTATCGCTTGATAGAGCTGGGTAAAAGTTCAACTATCCACAGATCGAATACTGTTAACTTAACGCTGAAATCCTTTCCGTACAGTCATTATGAACTTTGAGCAGAGTCTCTACTCTGATGGAGATAAGTTGGTCTCTACACCATCATTGCAACTCTCTCAATGCCTCTCCAAGAATTCTCTGTCATCTCCCCTAACATCCAACCAGGTCTAATTTTTAAGGCGATAGCAACTGCGCTGCCCCCTGACATACAACTGGTTGCGGGTTTTCCCGCCAGGGTGAATGGGAGCGTAATAAATTTGTGCTTTTATACTACACTGAAGTATGTTCTTTGTAAGGGACTCTTTTATTGAGAATTTAAACGCGCAAATCCCTTCTTTTTTGTTAGCAATTCTCATTAAGCTTTTGACTTCAAAATTCATACTACAAAAAGCACA
>CASBPW010000149.1 GCA_949127685.1 Candidatus Sivonenia alaskensis PMM_0068
ATGACCGAACAGATTTGCGCCAGTTTTTGAGTTCATTGCGGACACTCTCTAAGCGATACTTACTTCGTAATGATGTTCTCAGCGCCTTTACCGTCTATTGCAGTGAATTTCAAAAGCCTGAATCTTTCTATCAGTTCTCTGATTTAGGGAAGCTCATTTATGATGTCCAGGAGCTGATCTTAGAAGGTGAGAGCTTTTGTCTGGTAGTCCGGCCTCAGATTGCTCGTCAGGAAGTCTATCGCATTTTTGAAAATTTGGTCGTAGAGAAGATGACTACTCAGGAGTTGTTAGATCTGCGGGACCGCTTTGTCAGTCGCTCTCATCCTGAGGATGGCAACATTTTTGAAATTGACTTCCATGCTTTTTATGACTACTCCCCCGTCATCCGTGACCCTAAAAATATTGGTAAAGGAGTTGCATTTCTCAATCGCTATCTCTCCAGTAAATTTTTTCAAGACTCCCGACAGTGGTTAGAAGCGCTATTTAAATTTCTGAGCCTCCACCGTCATAGCGGGTTCCAATTGTTGATCAATGAACGGATTCAATCCCAACAGCAGCTATCGGAGCAGGTTAAACGAGCTTTACGGTTTGTGGGCAGTCGCCCAGCCGATGAACCCTTTGAAAAATTTCGGTTTGCACTGCAAAATTTGGGGCTTGAGCCTGGTTGGGGAAACACCGCTTCCCGTGTTCAGCAAAGTCTGGAAATTCTTGATGGGCTGATTGATTCTCCTGATCACCAAACCCTGGAAGCCTTTCTGTCTAGGCTACCGATGATTTTCGGAATTGTTCTGGTTTCACCCCATGGCTGGTTTGGTCAAGAAGGGGTTCTGGGGCGACCGGATACAGGGGGGCAGGTCGTATATGTCCTCGACCAAGCTAAAAGTCTGGAGAAGCAACTCCAGGAAGACATTAGGTTGGCAGGATTGGATGTCCTGGAAATCCAGCCGAAGATTATGGTGCTTACCCGCCTGATCCCCAACAGTGATGGCACGCTCTGTAACCAACGCCTTGAGAAAATTCACGGGACAACCAATGCTTGGATTCTTCGGGTACCCTTCCGTGAGTTTAATCCCAATCTGACGCAGAACTGGATCTCCCGGTTTGAGATTTGGCCCTATCTCGAAACCTTTGCCTTGGACGCGGAGCGAGAATTGTTAGCAGAATTTCAAGGGAAACCTGACCTGATTGTGGGCAACTACTCCGATGGGAATTTAGTTGCTTTCTTGCTCAGTCGCCGTCTGAAAGTAACGCAGTGCAATATTGCCCATGCCTTGGAAAAATCCAAATATCTATTTAGCGATCTCTACTGGCAAGACCAAGAAGACAATTATCATTTCTCCCTTCAGTTCACAGCAGACTTAATCGCGATGAATGCTGCCAATTTCATTATCAGCAGTACCTATCAAGAAATTGTAGGAACTCCTGAAAGTATCGGTCAGTATGAGTCTTACCGCAGTTTTACGATGCCTGAGCTATATCATGTGGTGTCGGGCATTGAGCTATTCAACCCGAAATTCAATGTGGTACCGCCGGGGGTCGATGAAAGTACTTTTTTCCCTTATACCCGCACCGAAGAGCGCATCCCTAGGGTCCGTGAACGTATCGAAGATCTGCTCTTTACCTTAGAGGATCCCGCGCAGGTATTTGGCAAACTGGATGACCCATACAAGCGCCCCCTTTTCTCTATGGCTCGCTTGGACCGGATCAAGAACCTAACGGGATTGGCTGCCTGTTTTGGGAAGAATCAAGAATTGCAGGAGCGCTGCAATCTGATTTTGGTAGCAGGCAAATTACGAGTCGATGAGTCAACGGACCATGAAGAAATCAGTGAAATCAAAAAGCTCTATCAAGTCATTGATCAGTACAATCTCCACGGAAAAATTCGCTGGCTAGGGGTCCGACTCTCAAAGGCTGACTCCGGTGAAATCTATCGGACCATTGCCGACCATCAGGGTATTTTTGTCCAACCCGCACTCTTTGAAGCTTTTGGGCTGACGATTCTGGAAGCGATGATTTCAGGATTGCCCACCTTTGCTACTCAATTTGGGGGTCCCTTGGAAATTATCCAGAACTTCACCAATGGTTTTTATATCAACCCCACTCATCTGGAAGAAACAGCTGATAGGCTTCTAGATTTTGTGAGTAAGTGTGATCATAATCCCAGCTATTGGGATGAGATTTCCAAGCGTTCCATAGAGCGGGTTTATAGTACCTATACTTGGGGAATTCATACCACTCGACTACTTTCTCTCGCCCGAATTTATGGTTTTTGGAACTACACTTCAGAGGAAAATCGGGAAGATATGATGCGTTATATTGAGTCTTTATTTCACTTACTATTTAAACCTAGAGCGCGAAATTTGTTAGAGCAGCATATGCAGCGGTGATTAAGCCTTATCGAGCTGAAGAATATGTCCGGTTGCAGGAAATTGCTCATTTCCATTTAAACGCCCTGACATGGTCTTGATAATTCTGAATCCTTCGCTTAGATAAAGATGTAAGGCTCGCTCGTTTCCCCTAAGCACGGTTGTATGGACTGTTCCGCCACAGCGAGATATAGCGTGTCGTAGCAAGGCTCGCCCAATGCCCAGTCTGTAATATTTGGGGTCCACGTATAACCAGTTCACCTCATTCTCAGCAAAAGCCACGAAGCCAACGAGGGTCTCCCCAAAGCAACCAACCCAAACTTCTCCATCAAACAAATTCTCACTATCGGCGGTGTCAGTCAGCGAGATAAAGGCGCCTACACCGACTGAAATCCGAAGTTCATCGAGCCGTGAACGGTCGTGGACTGCGGCAATGGCATTCCAGTGATCTGGACTGTAGAGCCTTATTTGAAGAGAGCGCGGCAATTTCTGTGATTTTTGTATAAACATGCACGTTCATGAATACGTAAGCAAAAACCGGGAAACGAACACAGGGCTAGGATTATTGGTCCTGCAGGACCTGTAGCTCATCTTTTTGTATCAAAACTGTCCTTAATTGACTATTAATTTATGGTAGCCTAGCCAAAATTTTGGGTTTACTCAAAAACTAATACTGAGGATAAATTATGGTCAGATTTCGCGGCCTTACTGCTGCAATCTTGGGCGTTGTTTTGTTTACATGCTCGTATAGTTCCCCTACCCAGGCAAAAGACAGTTCTAAAGAGTCGACAGGGAGCCTGATGCGTGGAACAGCCAGCTACTATGCCAACAAATTTGATGGCCGACGTACGGCCTCTGGTGAAACCTTCCGTTCGGACAAACTCACCTGTGCCAGCCGGACGTTACCTTTTGGCACGATGATTAAAATCACAAACCCAAGAAATGGCAGAAGTATCATAGTTCGTGTAAATGACCGAGGACCGTATACCCCACGTTATTTTTTGGACTTGTCCCCCGCTGCTGCTAAAGCAATTGGAATGAGAAGCTCTGCAGCCATCGAAGCTCGTGTTCTCCGTTAATTTTTGAGTTTCTTTAGGCAATTCCCAACAAAGTTCATGGCTTGTAAGCTGATTTAGGCAGACTACCCGAAACGGAGGGTTCGTCTTGATCCTTGTGAAGAAAATGGGTAAGCAAACCTTGGCGGGGACTGAAGAGAAAGGACAGGATGAAAAATACGGTTGAGACCATAACGACAGCCGGACCGGAAGAAATATCCAGGTAGTAGCTTAAGTACAGCCCCACCGTACTCGATACTGCGCCTACGGCAACCGATAACAACATCATGGTCTTAAGTTTCTTCGTTAAGAGGAAAGCTGTGGATCCGGGGCCAAGCATCAAGGCAATAACGAGGATGACACCCACGGATTGCATAGAAGCCACGATGGTTGCTGCGATCAAACTCATAACTACCAAATTGAGTGCTTGAACTGGTAGCCCAACAGACTTAGCCCCAAGCGGGTCAAAGCTGTGAAATAACAGCTCTTTGTAGATTAAAGAGATGGTTGCAATAACGATTATAGAGATCACCAGGGTAGTAATTAAGTCTGACTCGGATACCCCTAGAATATTTCCGAACAGGAAGTGATTTAGGTCTATCTTATTATCTTTTTGAATCTTAGTAATCAGGATGATACCTAAAGAGAAAAAGCTAGAAAATACAATTCCCATCGCCGTATCTTCTTTGATTTTAGAATTGGTGTGAATCGCACCAATCAATCCTGTAGCGGTCACTCCGGCGATAAACGCACCAAAAAAAATATTAGCTCCCAACAGGAAGGCGATGGCTAATCCAGGCATTACCGCTCTGCTTACGGCATCCCCCAACATGGATAGCCGACGGACGATTAAGTAGCTTCCCGTAATCGCACAAATTGTTCCGACCAAAAGGGCAGAAATCAAAGCTCTCTGCATAAAGCCATACTGCAAAGGATCTACTAATAGTTGAACTAAATCCATGAGGATGCCTACTTATTTATGAAAGAACAACGGTGGAACCATCACTATCAACAAATCGACTTAACTTTCCCCCATAGGCTAGGGCTAAATTCTCATCATTAAAGACAGTTTCTCTTGGGCCAAAGGCTATTACCCGGTTCTTCAAGAGTAGGATGTCATCATAATGACTGACGGCTTCCCCCAGGTCATGATTGACCACCAGTAGCGTTTTATGTTCATTTCGCAGTTCTTCAAAGATCTGAAAGATAATCGTTTCACTAGTTTGGTCTACGCCAACAAAAGGTTCATCAAAAAATAGTAAATCTGCCTTTTGAGCGAGAGCGCGGGCAATGAAGACCCGTTGTTGTTGGCCTCCAGAAAGTTCACCAATTTGACGGTCTGCAAAAGATTCCATCCCTACCCGCACCAAAGATTCACGAACAATCTCTCGGTCTTTAGCAGAAGCCCACCGTAACCAACCAATATGGATGCAGCGTCCCATCATCACGACATCTTCTACGGTGGCCGGATAATCCCAATCCACCGCAGTCCGCTGAGGGACATAGGCAACCTGTTTCATTTGCCCCTTGAGGGGTTTGTTCTTGTAGGTCACGGTACCTGTGTAGGAAATTAAGTCCAGAATCGCCTTGACGAAGGTAGACTTCCCGGCTCCATTTGGTCCGATGATGCCCACAATACGCTGGGGCTGAATCGTCAGGCTTGCCCGTTCCAGCGCTAGGTTTTTACGGTAGCGAACACTGAGATTCTGAATATCAAGCATAGAATTCTCCTATTTACTGGCTTGATTAGTAGAAGGTGGAACGAAGGCCGTGTAATTCCCCCCTAGAGCTTCTACAATCGTGCGCGTGTTCGCTACTAACATTTTGACGTAGGTATCTCCGGGACTTCCGGCGATGCCTATGGAGTCAGAGTAAAGGGTACCGCCAACTTTTACTCCTGCATCGCGGGCTAAGGATTCTAGAAGTTTCGGAGAGGTGGAAGTCTCGACGAATACGGACCCAACCTGCTCCTTTTTCACCTTTTCAATCAGCTTGGCAATTTTCTGTGCACTGGGTTCCTCTTCGGTGGAGACTCCAAGAATCGAACCCACTACCGGAAGGCCATAGGCTCGGCCATAGTACTGAAAAGCATCGTGAGAGCTAACTAGTTTCCGGGTCTGTTCAGGGATGGTAGCAATCTGTGCTCTGATCCAGCTATCCAGCGCCGTCAACTCAGCCCGGTAAGCCGTTGCATTTTTGTCAAAAACAGCCTTTTTGTCGGGATACTTTGCGTCCAGTGTCTTGGTGATGGCATTGACGTAGAGAATGCCGTTAGTAGCAGAACCCCAAGCGTGAGGGTCAGCCACCACCAACCCTGCGGCTTTTTCCATCTTGTAGGGCTTGACGCCTCCCGCTTCTGCTACTGGAACCTTAGGGGCTGGATTCTGGGTAGCATTGATTACCTTGACCAGTTGCGGCTCGAGGTTAAACCCATTGTGAAAAATCACGTCTGCTTTTGAAAGGACGCGAGAATCCCCAGGTTTGGGCTCATAAATATGAGGGTCTGTCCCGGGCTTGAGAACACTAAAGACTGCAAAATCATCTCCGGCAACGACACGGGCCATATCTGCAATCATCGTAGAAGTGGCAGCAATCTTGGGTTTGGGGCTATTCAGAAATTCTTCTGCTTGAGCATCCAGAAGACCGACCGCATTATTGTTACTCCCCCCTGCTGTGCTCTTCTCCATACTGCTGCCCCCACCACAGGCTGTAAGGGTCAGACCTAAGACTAAGGCAAGCCATGGCGCAAAAAAGTTAGGTAGAAGTCGTTTGGGCATGAACATGAAAAACTCCTTAAAGCAGCCTGACGGGTGAAGTGTCCAGAACAACCATGCTAAATTCTGAAAAGATTATGAAAACATGTATAGCATCCAGAACATAAAGAATCAATATGTAGGATTAGTTAATCTTTGTTTACAAAACCTCACAGTCAGACGTTCCTCGTGGACATAAGGGGCGATAGAGCAGTCATTCTCTAATACTCCTCTCCCCCTCTCTGCTTGCGAGGAGAAAGGTTTGGTAACCGTACGCTAAAAGTGGTTCCTTCTCCCTCAGCACTATGGACTTCTAGGGTGCCTCGGTGTTCTTCTGCGATCTTTTTGGCGATGGCAAGTCCTAAGCCAAATCCTCCAAGGCGACGGCTTCGGGCCGGGTCTACTCGGTAGAATCGTTCAAAAATTTTGTCTTGGTGTTCTAAAGGAATGCCTATACCCGTATCTTTAACCGTCACAACACAATCTCGACCCTCCAATTCTAAGGCCGCTGTGACTTCTCCACCTTCAGGGGTGTAGCGGAGAGCATTACTGACGAGATTGGTAAATAATCGAGATAACTGGTCTGTATCTCCCATCACATAGCTGTGCGTATTGAACCTATCTTTCAGCCTAAGCCTAATCCCCAAACCTGCGGAGACAGAACGCTGCTCTTCCAGCACTTCCTCTAAGACGCCGGCCACATCGACTTTGGTATAAGAACGATTTTCTCCATCCCCTTCCTCACGGGTCAGGAATAATAAATCTCCCACTAATCGACCCATGCGCTGGGCCATACGTTCTACCACTTCCAGGGTGCGGCGATACTCCTCTGGGTTGGTAGGTCGTTCGGACAAAGCTACTTGTACATTAGTCTGGATGGTTGCAATCGGGGTGCGCAGTTCATGACTAGCATCCGCCGTGAACTGTTGTAGGCGGTCATAGGCCAGGCGAATCGGCCGAATGGCCCTCCCAGCCAAGATCCATCCTCCCCAGCCAATGCCCCCAATCGCAATCGGAATTCCTAGAACTAATACCCAAAGCAACCGCTGCAAGGGGACTTCAATTTCCTGAAGTGAACGGCTGAGGCGTAAATAGCCGAGCACCTCTCCTTCGTATTGCAAATAACCAAGCAGTTCTCCTTCCCGACTGATCGGTACGGTGTACTGACGAAAATGCTGTCCTTGAGGACTGATCACGGTTTCATAGCGGTCCCGCTGTGGGGCTAAACCCGCTTGAAACAGTGCGGTAGAACGGACTAAGTTTCCCTTGGGACCGAACCATGTGATGTAAAATCCCTGATAGCCTAACTGGGTTGCACCATTGCCCGTGATGTAGGGAGAGCGTTCTATTTGGGCCTGCCATTGTTTTTTGTTTGGCGGGCGAGCCACTGGAATAGACTGGCGGACCGTTCGGGCTAATTCTTTTAGTGACGTATCCATGCTGAGTATTAAGGCGTTTTCCATCGTCACGTATACCGCCCATCCGAATAAAACTAGAATGGCGGCCATCACAGCGATGTAGCCTAGAGCAAGGCGTTGGCGGGTACGGCGGAACATAGCAGGCAAAGCACCATGCGTTTACTTATTGTCGAAGATGAAGTGGAAATGGCTGAACCGCTGCGTGCAATTCTTACCAGAGAAGGCCATTCAGTCGAAGTAGCCCACGATGGAGAGAGAGGAGAAGAGCTTTTACAGACCTATTCCTATGATCTACTGATTCTGGATTGGATGTTGCCTGGATGTTCTGGTTTGGAGTTATGCCGCCGTTTACGGGCTCAAGGGAACGCCTTACCCGTCTTGATGTTGACGGCCAAAGATACCGTGGATGACCGCGTTCAAGGGCTGGATGTCGGAGCCGATGATTATTTGGTGAAACCCTTCGAGCTAAAAGAGCTACTGGCAAGGGTGCGGGCCTTATTGCGTCGTCCAGTAGTTCTCCTAAGGTCTTCTGAAGTACAAGCGGACCAGATTCAGGTGGGAGATATTACCCTAGACCTGAAGGGAAAACTAGCTTTTCGCCAAGGTAAGCCGATTGAACTATCGGCTAAGGAGTTGCAACTCTTAGAACTCTTGATGCGCCGAGCCGGAGAGGTCTTGACCCATGAGGAGATTGTAGAGACCTTATGGAAGGAAGCTCGGGAAGATGCATCCGCCAGTCTGAACCTCGTGGCGGCGCATATCAAACTGCTGAGACGCAAAATTGATAAAGAATTTGATAGCTCCATGATCCATACGGTGTACGGTCTAGGCTATCGCTTTGGCTTAGAGCGCAAAGCGATATAGAACTTAAGCCTTCCCGTTAACCAGCTTTGGCTTGGGCAAAGGTAAGCAGGCTGCGTCTACTCCTGTGAAAGCCCCACCCACCTTCTCATCATTTTGTAGTGCTGTGCCTGTGTATTGACTATCGCGGCCATTTTGAAATTCATAGCCTGTACAGTTCAGGACTTCAATTTTCTTGATCACATCATCTTTTTTCAGCGCACGGACTCCATTGATATTCTGGGTGACATAGCCAAACGTTGCATACTTACCGTCAAAGATGTTGCTGCCTGTCGGTACGATTTCTGTATCAGAGAATGAGATGAAAAACCGACTGGAAGCTGTATTGAGCTTATCTTTTTGCGTTTGCATGCCAAATATTCCTGCCGGACCAAAGGGCAGCGCTGATAAGACGTCGATAGTTTTTCCATAGACCAGCGGCTTCAGATCCTGATTGATATACTTGTCATACAGCTTCGTCATTGCTGCCTCAAATTTAGCCGGGTCATTCAGATAATTCTGCTGAACATATTTGGCTCGCTGTTCAACAACAGGTCCCAGGTTCACATTGGCTTCACTCTTAGCGGGACGAATCTCAAAGGGAATGTAGCGTATTTTGCCCGTGGCTGGGTCTGTAAAAGCGCTGGTGCCATCCCCTTTGGTATCCCCCACTCGGACTTCTATGAAACGTTCTGCGTCGTCAATTTTCATCCCGTTATAGAAGCCACGATTGACCAGGTCCACGAAATTACCAGTGGTAATCGGGGCATTGAAGCCATCCAGTAGCGCAATGAAGGAGTTACGCTCTGGGACCATATGGACCTTGATCATCACCCAGCCGCCATTGAGGTGGAGTAAGTTCTTATATTGAGCTGGAATATCGGCTTTGAAGTCATCCAATAACGCTAAGCGCACCATGTCGAGGGCCCACTGCGACCTGGGTACCTGCAATCTTGCCTCCACGAACTTCTGGCCCTTGAGATAATCTTGGAGGGCAGTCAGACTCTTACGGGTATCAACAATCGCTTGAGAACCCCTTGCTTTCGCGGCAGGAGGAAATTGGCTTTGCCACTTGGATTCATTCGCATTGAGTATTTCCAGCGCTTTAGCCGCTTGCTGCTGGGCTTGGTCCCAATTGCCCTGCTTGAGTTGTTTTTCGATAGGTTCGAGG
>CASBPW010000150.1 GCA_949127685.1 Candidatus Sivonenia alaskensis PMM_0068
AAACCGTACAGTCGGAGCAACCTTAGGAGAAGACAGTCTCCGCAAGAGCTTGACGGCTGGTTTGGGCGGAACCATCGCTGTTTTGATCTTCATGGTTGCCTACTATCGGATGCCAGGTTTCATTGCAGACATCGCCCTCCTGATTTATACCCTGACGACGCTGGCTATTTTTAAACTGATTCCGGTAACGCTCACTTTGCCCGGAATCGCCGGGTTTATCCTGTCGATTGGGATCGCGGTGGATGCGAATGTGCTGATTTTCGAGCGCACCAAAGAAGAGATAAAGAGCGGTAAAAAAATATTTACGGCGGTGGAAGCTGGGTTCAGCCGAGCTTTTTCCAGTATTTTAGATAGCCATGTGACGACCCTGGTTTCCTGTACGGTGCTGTTTGTTCTCGGCTCGGGCATTTTGCGAGGATTCGCTTTGACGCTAGGGATTGGTATTCTGGTCAGTCTTTTCTCCGCTTTGACCTGTACGCGCACCTTACTGTACCTAGCCTTGAATATTCCATCTCTGCGCAATCCAGTCCTCTTTGGGGTTAAACCCTCTGATTCCAATAAGGCAGCAAGCTAACTGTTATGCAACTCAACGTTAACCGTAACCGAACTCTGTGGCTCTCTCTATCGAGTGGCTTCATTGCCCTCGGTCTGATCGCTATGGCGATCTCCTGGGCTACCATAGGCAGTCCCCTGCGGCTCGGTATCGACTTTACGGGGGGCACGCTCCTCCAGATGCGCTTCCCTTCCGCTCAAGTAGTTCCTGACCCGGCGAAAGTGCGAGAAGCCCTGGAGAAAAGGGACTTAGCCAACAGCATCATCCAAAAGTCTGGAACGGAAGAGATTCTGATCCGCACGAAACCTCTAGGGCAACAAGAACGTCTTGCCCTTCAAGATGAGCTCAAGAAAGATCTCGGGGCCTTTAGTTTGGAACGGGTGGAGACCGTTGGCCCTACCCTCGGCAGAGAGCTATTTACTAATGGTATCTTGGCGTTGCTTCTTGCTTTCTTGGGGATCACGGTCTATATCAGTTTCAGGTTCCAGGCAGATTACGCCATTTTTGCTTTGGTTGCTCTGGTGCATGACGTCCTGGTTACGATGGGATTCTTTGCCATTTTAGGCTTGGTGTTTAAGACAGAAGTGGACTCCCTCTTTGTGGTAGCGCTACTGACGATTATTGGTTTTTCCGTAAATGATACGGTCGTTGTTTATGACCGTATTCGAGAGAACCTCAAGTTTATTTCCCGGAAAAAAGCGTTCCGCGAAATTGTGGATGAATCCGTTAATCAAACCTTGGCTCGCTCGATCAATACTTCTGTGACAGCCTTGTTAACCTTGTTTGCTCTATTTATATTCGGCGGGCAAACAGTTCATGATTTTGCACTCGCCCTCATCGTGGGGTTTGTGAGTGGTACCTACTCAAGTATTTTTAATGCCAGTATTCTTCTGACTTGGTGGCGTGAGCGTAAAGGGGCTAAGACTCAGACTATGGAAGTTTAGATTCTGTTGCATTAATTTTCCAGATAGGCCCGACGGGCTATCGGGTCGAGGACAAGACGATATCTGCGTAAAAAGTCGAATCCTAATAATCCATCCCCGGAGAAAATTCCATCTTGGATGACCGAGATCGAAAAATTAGACACCGATAAGTCGCCTAGCTGGAGGCTGTTCACTCTGGCAATGCTGGTTGTAACTACTTTTCCACTGGCAACTTCCGCTTCACTCTGCCCCGTAATTGGTAACTGGAGGGCTTGTGCTAAGCGGTTAGAAATTACCGTCTGGCTGGCCCCAGTATCCAAAATCAAAGTGACAGGGGTGCCATTGATTTTCACCTGGACAGGAATTTTGAACTGACGGGGATTGTAGGAAAAATTTGTCTGAGCATTGATCGAGGCCGCTTCGTTCGGATTTTCTACCACTAACTGATTGCGGGCAGCTTCCAGGGTGAGACGGTAGCGCCCCAAAATATCCATACCAAGGAGGTTCGCGCCCCGTTCACTGACGACGCGTGCTGAAATTTGAGGGATGGTGAAAGGGCCGAGCTTCACGTTGGCTAGCGTGACTACGGGAACGGCGGTAGTTCGACCATCGGCACTACGAACCGTGGTATAACGCACCTGATTTTCAGGAATATCTAGTTTTTGGAAGGTTTCCTGGGAAATCGTAGTGCTAGACGCTCCCGTATCCACTAAGAACGGGAATCTATTACGCTCCAGCTCCAGTTCCGTATTGGCCTCTAAGGTTCCAGGCACCAAAGGAATTTTCCATTCCTCTGCGGCGACGGGTAGACTCATAGCAAGCAAGAAAAGGGGCAAAGCCCAGACTTTCCGAATCATTCCTGTAGGTGTTGAGGTCCCCTTTATAATGCCCAGCCCTCATCCGGCAGCCACAAACTTTAGGGCAACACCATTGATGCAATAGCGCTTGCCGGTAGGAGGTGGGCCATCATCAAAGACATGGCCCAAGTGTCCACCACAGCGGCGGCAATGCACTTCCACACGGGTCATAAAGAGGGAGGTATCCGTTGTGGTACCGATGGCTCCCTTCACCGGGGCGTAAAAACTAGGCCAACCGGTCCCACTGTGAAACTTTGTCGTAGAGGAAAACAGGGGCAGCGCACAGCCGACACAGGCAAAAATGCCCTTGCGTTCTTCCTGATCTAACGGGCTGGTCCCTGCACGCTCTGTGCCTTGCTCGCGGAGCACGTAGAACTGTTCCTTCGTCAGGATCTTGCGCCACTGATCTTCTGTTTTAGTGACTTCAAAGGCATCTTTTGCCAGAACTCTATCACTCCCTGGGAGAGAACGCATGAACCAGGCAACCCCGATCCATGCTGCACCAGACTTTAGAAGCTGCCGTTTCTTCATGATTTATGAGGGAGAAGTGAATAAATTAATGATACTCAACTTGATGTAGGCGTAAGCCGTGCGTAACGTTGCAGACTTTTGTCCAGAGAAGAAAACAAGATCTGGGTCTGGACGACAGGCGTAACTAGAGAAGGTTAGGGGGAGAGGACGTCAAATGACCTCATCAAAGTCCGTTAAATGTCTGGCCAGAGATTTTCGGAGGAAGAAAGCAGTGTGCGTAAGTGGAAGTGAAAGGTCTGAGAGAAATGCCCTAGAGTAAATGTACAGGTCATAAACTACTAGTAACTCTGATTGAAACCTATGAGACAGAAAACTATCCGATGGATGACTCCACACCTCATGAAATTCTCCAGCATTTGATGGAATCCAGCGGTACTCGTCAGGTTGATTTAGTCGGAATCATTGGCTTTAGCGGTGTTGTTTCTGAGGTCGTCCAGGGCAAGCGTTCTATCAGCAAAGCGCAGGCTTGTCCTGAATCTGGGCTGATAGGCCGATTAAAGCTCGCTGAGTAACAACTCTTACCGCTCCTCTAGCCATACCTAAAGTTCATCAAGCAATAAAAGATACACCCCCCGACGGACAGCTTCTGTCATCAGACGGTCTTCCCAAGCTGCGGGAAGCGCTGAAGTCCCATAGATGATCACTAAGGGGAATTTTGCACTCTGTACAAGGGCTTGGACGAGGAGATAACCAACATAGGGAGAACTGGGTTGGGTTAACCAATTCATTCCAGAACGAACCAACATCTTCCAGGAAGCAGTCGAGCATTGGCCCGGAAAATCTACGATGGCACAGCGGTTACCCACTGCGTTCAACTGCGCCATCAGGTTGCGTAAAGGTGCATCTTCTAGCTGGGTATCTTCCCAGAGCGCTACAAATCGGGACAAACAATCTAAAAGATAGTGCTCAGAATATTGAGGTGACTGAAGGACATAAACCATAAGTTTGTGTTCATTTGTCCATATTCTATGTCATGGGTGTTATTTTGTCCATAAATGAGGGAAGAATAAGGCGTTTTTCCTTTGTGTGCGGTGCGTGGAGAGACGCGCAGGAACCCGATATATCACGTCTGTACATGGGTCGAGGCGAAAATCAGCGTGTTTCTGGCGCAGAGTATTTCCCCTTTCGGTAGGTTGAGCGTAGTCGAAACCCAGAGAGGAATAGGATATATTTCATGCAATCGAGAATGGTTATAAGCCCCCTGTGAAGAGAGTTCTGGGCATATCTGTAGTCCAAAGCAGTGGATTCAGAGCCAGCAGTACTATTACAACTTTGACTTCTTGTCCTTCTGACTGAGGAAATAGGTTAAGGCTGCGATCACCAAGGCGACGGCTACGCCGTAAGACAGAATATCATTACCTTTCCACTCTAGGGCTTGACCGAGAAATAGAACGCCCAGTACCACGATGACCACACTGGCTAATTTATTCTTCAGGTCATCTAAATCTTGAAAAGAGAGCCAATTAGGAAGCTCGACGTTGGCATCAATAAAAAGTTCGTAAAGCCCTAGGGCAATGATATAGAAGACCGTAGCGAGCAAGAATATATCGATGATTTCGATAAAAGCGAGGGATAGGGCTTTGAGTCCTTTACTGGAGATGTTTGGCTCCGTGATCGCGTAAAAAATGATTATGCCAATCTGGAGTGCTCCTGAAATCAACAAGGCTATGAATGCGCCAAGAGAACCAAGAACGGCGATCAGAATTATGTATCGGCTGCTTGCAAGGATTCGACTAAGCATACATACCTCTAAAAAATTACGATTATCTGCTTGCCTAGGGGCACTGCTGATTTTTTCACATTTAGCGCCGTCTTGAAGAAGAGGTGAGGGCAGGCTTTGCTTGTGGCTTCGATCTAACGAATAAAACTAACTCCCTTCCTTTCTCTGTTGCAAGGCCCAGGTTATCTAAATCATTGAAATTCATCTATAGAAGACCAAAATGGGCCTAATTCTTTTCATCTTTAAGCTACTGACTGGCAGGTACCCTAGCTCATTCGTTAAGGTGGGAACAAGGAAAGTGAATCTAGACTAACTATGCTTAATTCCAAGTGCAGTTAATCTGAATCAGCCAGCATCCGTAGTTCAAAGGATTCGTTTTCAATGCAAAATAATTAATTGGTGTGGCTCTCTCTCAGCGTGGTGCTTGATAACTGACTGAGTGCCCTCTTACAGGAATCACTGATGGCGGAGATATTTGTAGTAGTTTTGTCCGGCTTTATCTAGGACGC
>CASBPW010000151.1 GCA_949127685.1 Candidatus Sivonenia alaskensis PMM_0068
AATCGAAGCAAGACAATTTGTCGATGTATGAAACAATTTCAGCGGGCAATAACGGCAAACACAGCATCAAATAACCCAGAATAGATGCGGCAATGTCGATACACTCCCCATTCTGAACGATTTAGAACATTCAGGGATGCCGATTGAATTAGGCCGATAATAGGTCTATGGAGCCCTGATCCTGCAAGACCCTGACGTTAAGAGGAGGGGACTCATGCTCATTCCTCAAGAGGTTGTTGGATGATTTTCAATCCATCTCGTTCCAGTTCTGAGCCCACCCTTCAGCCGGATTACGAGGAGAAGACCCAAGCCATTGCGCGCCAGTTACTGGCACAGACCACAGAGAAGCGATCACTCTTTGACAGGGTGCGGGATCAGCTGCGCTGGGATGACAAGCTTCTTAGTTGGACGATGGACAACCCCAGCTTGCGGGTGCAGCTATTTCGCTTGATCGATTGTTTGCCGTCTCTGACAACGAAGGCCGAAATTGCCCGTCACCTTCAAGAATATTTGAGCGATGCTTCAGTAGAATTGCCCCAGGCGCTCAAGGGCCTGCTCAATTTTACGACCCCCGACTCGATGCCGGGCCAAGTCGCGGCCACCACGCTTGCCACCGCTGTAGAAACCCTGGCTCGAAAATACATTGCAGGCGAAAACCTGAAGCAGGCACTCAAGAGCATTGAACAACTCCGCAAACAGTCCATGACCTTCACGATCGATGTGCTGGGGGAGGCAGTGGTGACGGAAACGGAAGCCCAATTTTACCTAACTCAGTATTTGGAGTTGATGGAACAACTCACAGAAGCCTCCCAGCGCTGGGCTTCGGTGCCCCAGGTTGATGCTGCCGATGGGATAGGTTTATCCAAGGTGCAGGTTTCATTGAAACTTACGGCGTTTTATTCCCAATTTGATCCCCTAGATGTAAAGGGTTCGCAGACGAAGGTGAGCGATCGCATCCGTATCCTCCTGCGTCGGGCCAAGGAAGTGGGAGCTACAGTTCACTTTGACATGGAGCAGTATCGCTATAAAGATGCGACCCTGGAAGCGCTTAAGGCCTTGCTGATGGAGGAAGAGTTTCGCGATCGCACCGACCTTGGCATGACGCTTCAAGCCTACCTGAGGGATAGCTACCAGGATTTGCAGGATTTAATCCACTGGGTCAAACAGCGGGGCAAGCCGATCACGGTGCGTTTGGTGAAAGGGGCTTACTGGGATCAAGAAACCATCATCGCCCGCCAGAATCTTTGGCCGACTCCCGTCTACAACCACAAGTCCTCGACGGACGCTAATTTTGAGCGAATGACGCGACTACTCTTGGAAAATCATGAGCATCTCTACGCCGCAATTGGTAGCCACAACGTCCGTTCTCAATCCCACGCGATCGCGATCGCTCAAAGCCTGAATATTCCAAAGCGGCACCTTGAATTTCAAGTACTCTATGGCATGGCCGACAACCTCGCTTCAGCCCTGGCAAAACAGGGCCATCGCGTTCGGGTCTATTGTCCCTACGGTGCCTTAATTCCAGGCATGGCCTACCTGATTCGGCGGTTGTTAGAAAATACGGCCAATAGCTCCTTCTTACGTCAAAGCCTGACAGAGCGTCCGCTGGAAGAACTGTTAGCAGTTCCCGTTTGGGGAGAAGGCGACGAGGACGGCAGTGAAGTCAAACCTACGCCCATTCCATCACTGAACGCAACCGCCACTCAAATCAATCCTTCAGCGAATACGGATTATGCGATTGCTCAATCCCGATCGGATGCTTTTGCTGCGCTGGCGTCCGTTAAACAGCAGTTGGGGCAAACCTATTGGCCGTTAATCAATGGAGAGCGGGTACAGACTGAGACGAAGATTCAATCCATCAATCCGTCAAATCCGGCAGAAGTTGTGGGCACAGTCGGCCAAATTAATATCGAACAAGCAGACCAGGCCATAGCAGCGGCAAAAACAGCCTTTAAAACCTGGCAACACACGCCAGTGTCGGAACGTGCCGCCATCCTGCGGCGAGCGGCGGTTTTGTTGGAAGCGCGTCGCCACGCACTCAATGCCTGGATGGTTTTTGAGGGAGGCAAACCGCTCCAACAAGCGGATGCAGAAGTGTCGGAAGCAGCGGATTTCTGTCGGTACTACGCGGCGGAAATGGAGCGCTTAGATCCAGAAGTCGTCTATGACGTAGCAGGGGAGAGCGATCGCTACTTCTATCGTCCCAAGGGAATTGTGCTGGTAATTTCGCCCTGGAACTTCCCCCTGGCCATTCCAACAGGGATGACCGTTGCTGCCCTGGCAGCCGGGAATTGTGCGCTGCTGAAACCAGCGGCCGTTACGTCCGTGATTGCGGCGAAGCTGAGCGACATTTTAGTGGAGGCAGGCATTCCCAAAGGGGTTTTCCAGTACGTTCCTTGCAGCGGTTCCACCGTGGGCACCCACTTGGTCAAACACCCGGAGGTGCATATGATTGTGTTCACCGGATCCCAGGAAGTCGGTTGCCAAATCTACGCTAACGCAGCCATCCTGCAGCCGGGTCAAAAGCACTTGAAACGAGTGGTTGCCGAGATGGGGGGCAAAAACGCCATCATTGTCGATGAAAGTGCCGATTTAGATCAAGCGGTGCAAGGGATAGTCTATTCAGCCTTTGGCTATAGCGGCCAAAAGTGTTCCGCCTGCTCCCGTGTGGTTGTGTTAGCGCCGATTTATGATGCGTTTGTGACTCGGCTAGTGGAAGCGACGAAATCATTGAATGTCGGGAATGCCGTCGATCCAAGCACCAAGGTTGGCCCAGTGATTGATGCGGCTGCTCAACAGCGGATTCGCGATTACATCGCTAAGGGAAAAATGGAAGCCACGCTGGCCCTAGAGCTTCCTTCCCCAGAACCGGGTTATTTTGTTGGTCCAGTCATCTTTATGGATGTTGATCCGCAGGCCACGATCGCCCAGGAGGAGATTTTTGGCCCAGTGTTGTCGGTGATGAAAGCCCAGGATTTTGAACAGGCATTGACGATCGCCAATGGCACCAACTATGCGCTCACGGGTGGGCTCTATTCGCGTACACCTTCTCACATTCAGCGCGCGAAAGCTGGGTTTGAGGTGGGCAATCTTTACATCAATCGCAGTATTACGGGAGCAATTGTGGCAAGGCAACCCTTTGGTGGCTATAAACTATCGGGGGTTGGCTCGAAAGCTGGGGGGCCGGATTATTTGCTGCAATTTCTTGATCCGCGTACGGTTACGGAGAATATCCAACGGCAGGGGTTTGCGCCGATAGAGGGGATGGAATAGGGGGTGGCTGTCAACCATGAAAAGCGCCAGCTATTTCAAAGAGTTTTCTTCTCAGACGCATCCTAAAGTGCAAGGAAGCGGATAGAGCATGCACTCTTTGAGCTAAATCGACCAACGACAATATAAACTCTTAGACCTTTTCGCATAGAAATCTCATCAATTCCTAGCCGCTTATAGCAGTTTTTGACTCAATAGAGTACACTGGAAGTATAGTCTTTACCATGAACGGTTTTAGATGAAAGCTTATTCTGTAGACCTGCGTAAGAAAATAGTTGATGCTTATGAGCAACAAGAAGGATCACAACGAGAATTAGCCAAGAGGTTCAAGGTCAGTCCCAATTTTGTGCGACTGTTGCTTAAACGCTATCAAATAGAAGGGACGGTTGAACCGAAGCCTCATACTGGCGGTTTTGCCAGTAAGTTGGCGAATCAACTAGAGTTGATTGAGCAATTGGTGGAACAGGATAATGACGCGACCTTAGAAGAATTGTGTAATCAACTCGAACAACAGGTGCAGATTCGGGTCAGTCCCAGTACCCTCTGCCGCACCCTACAACAGTTGAATTTGACTCGAAAAAA
>CASBPW010000152.1 GCA_949127685.1 Candidatus Sivonenia alaskensis PMM_0068
CCCGTGAATAGGCCAACAGGTCATTGATCAGGTTCTGCATCCGGCCGGCACCATCTACTGCATATTGGATGAATTCATGGGCATCCGCATCCAGTCTGTCTTTATATCGACGCTCCAAAAGTTGTAGATAGCTTGCCACCATCCTCAGCGGTTCCTGCAAATCGTGGGACGCCACATAGGCAAATTGTTGGAGGTCCGAGTTAGACCGGACCAGTTCCTGACGCTGTTTGGTTTCTTGTTCCAGAAGTTGGGCTTGGGTAAGCGCGATCCCCATTTGATCCCCTAGCTGTCGCATCAGTTCAATCTCGAAAGTCGCCCACTGCCGGGGCGCAGTGCACTGATGGGCAATTAGGAGTCCCCAGACATCTTCCTTGACCAAAATAGGCACCACTAGGTTGGCCTTGACCCCAAACTGTTGCAGAAATTCGACATGGCAGCGCTCGATGTTGCCCTGCTCTATATCGGCAATGAAACTAACCCGTCCCTGACGATAGCGATCTTTGAAATCTTGATTGAAGCAAGGGTCGAAAAGGTTTTGTCTAAGCGTGACGGGCCATCCATGGACTAGGGCTTCTTGAACGACATTGCCTGATCCATCCGATTCTAGCTGGAAGATCAAAACGCGGTCTGCCTTCAGTAACTGCTGCACCTCAATAACAGTAGTGCGAAGAATTTCTTCCAGCTGCAAAGACTGGCGTATATGCAGGGTGATCTCAGAAAAGAGCTGAGAACGCTTGCTCTGTTGGCGAAGGATTTCTTCTGCTTGCTTGTGTTCGCTAATGTCGATGGCTACCCCGACTACCCGTATCGGTCTGCCCGTAGTGTCACGGTAGGCCTGTCCCTCAGCCGCTAACCAATGCAGCGTTTGGTCAGGCCAGACTACGCGATATTCGAGCTTATACCCCCTGCCCTCTTGCACCGCCCGAGTCAAGGCTTGAAAAACAGACCCGCGGTCTTCAGGATAGACAAAATTGAGAAAATCTTCATAGCTCGGAGCAGAAGAACCGGCAGGAAGCCCGAATATCAAATCCACTCGGCCAGAAGCCACCAGTTGATTGGTGAGGATATCAAAATCCCACGTAACCATATGGGCGACATCCAGAGCCAGGCTCAATCGTTCTTTACTCTCGCGCAGGAATTCTTCTGTCTGCTTACGCTCGGTAATATCCAAAATGGTAGACCGACTCATAAGGTAATTTCCCTCAGCATCCTTGACCGCCGTTGAATTCAGAATCACGGGCAAGAGTGTGCCATCTTTACGAATCAGTTGGAACTCTAGATCGCGCACCCAACCGCGTTGCTGGAATTGCAGAAAATTCTCTTGAAAAGTTTTTAACCCCTCGGCGGTCAGTAACTCAGAGAACTTTTTCCCAAGGAACTCTTCACGGGTATACCCCAACATATCGAGTTCAGTCTCATTCACAAGAATGATAGTGCCCTCTTTGTTTATAGAGTGGTACCCACAGGGAGCATAGCTGTAAAGGTCTTGGAACTCGTCGGCATATTTTTGCAAGGCCACTTCGGCCTGTTTATTGGTTGTAATATCAACACAGGAACCCATGTAGCCCGTAAAGTCACCCTCTACGGTAAATTGGGGAATTCCCGTGTCTAGGACCCAACGATACTCCCCGTCTGCCCGTCTCAGCCGATACTCCATGGTGAACGGTTGGCGAGCGGTAAAAGCGGACAAGTAGGTGTCCAAGCAACGTTGAACATCATGGACATGGACGCCTTCGGTCCAGCCAGTCCCCATTTCCTGCTCTAAGGTTCGGCCGGTAAAGTCTAACCAGGTCTGGTTGAAAAATGTATAACCGGTATCGGCTCCTGCTATCCATAGCAATACAGGGGCGCTATCGGCCATGCTCCGAAACCGGGCCTCGCTCTCTAACAGAGCTTCCTCTCGGTATTTGGCATCGTTGATATCTTTGAAATAAATCGAAAGTCCATCAGCAGATGGATAGGCATGGAATTCAAACCATCTAGCCCTCGGGGCATAGTAGATTTCGAACTCGACCGTCACCTGTTCTCTGACAGCTTGGTGATATTGGGTATAGAAAGCAGAATCAACGGCTTCGGGGAATACCTCCCAAATATTATGCCCCAGGAGTTCTTCTCGCGTTTTGTTTAAGATTTGTTCCGCTTGCTTATTCACATACGTAAAACACCACTGCTGATCCAGCGAACAAAAAGCATCCGTAATACTTTCAAGAATGGTAGTAATTCGCTGATTGGATTCTCTAAGTTCCCTCTCTGCCTGTGCGCGTGCCCTTCGTCCTTCTGCCTCACGCAATTCACGCTCCACCGCCGGGAGGAGACGTTGCAGATTATCTTTGGGCAAAAAATCATGGGCTCCTGCCTTCATAGCCGCGACGGCTTTATCTTCCCCGATTTGTCCCGAAACTAAAATGAAGGGCACCTCAGGGATCCGCTCTTGGGCCAGTTTTAGGGCATTCAAGCCCTTGAAACGAGGCATATGGTAATCGGCAATAATCAGGTCCCAAGACTGACTATCCAAGGCAACCTTCATGTCCTTAGAGGTTTCTACCCGTGCATAGGTGAGGTCATAGCCACCTCGATTCAGTTCATGCTGCCACAAGACGGCATAGTCTTCCGAATCTTCAACCATAAGCACGCGTAGCGGTTTACCCATCTAGGCCTTCCTCGGGAGCAGTAATCGTGCAATTAGCACTGTCCAGGATCGCTTGTTTGAGTCTGGTGGATCGGCTCAATGCCTCATCACGCTCTCTACGCGCTTCTTCTAGCTGTTTCGCCACACTGATATCTTGGGTAAAGCAGCGTGTATGGATGAATTGGTTGCTTAC
>CASBPW010000153.1 GCA_949127685.1 Candidatus Sivonenia alaskensis PMM_0068
CTGGGCTACCTGCCTGTTAGGGCCAGAATCCAGCAAGCCCAGATAGAGCATGTAGCGCTTGCCTTCATACTGCCAACGGAGGAACAAACTACCTCTGAAGGCTCCTATCGCTACGGTTCCCTTGGCTGTCTTCTTCCGTGTGGTGCCTGTCATTCTTATCTACCAAAGCATATAATTTCATCCCAGAATAGGCCACCTTTTGAGCACTTATGTCCATACCGTTTACTAACTCTAGATACAACAAAACCCTCTGCCAGAGAGAGTTTAGAGGGTATCGGGATGCAGGGATTTGAACCCTGGACCTCTGCGTCCCGAACGCAGCGCTCTACCAAGCTGAGCTACATCCCGTCATCAGCCCAATTATAAAGCCTTAGCGCGATCGGCTATGAGCGGTTCTCGCACTGGGGAAGATCTAAACTTTCAATCTTACGTTTTGTTAATAAAATGAGAGAAACCCAATGGCTTATTCATGGATAACAACGTTTTAGGTAAACCCCGTCCGCTCTGGCATGTCATCGGCTTATCGGTAGTGACGGGGATGCTCTACTACGGCTGGTACAAATGGATTATCCAAGAAGAGTTGCGCCGTCATATGGGCATCGGTTGGACAGGGAGTGTGTGCCTATTTCCTTTTGTCGCCGGGGTTTTGATTCCGCAAGTTTTACGGCTAGGACCGAATGCTCCGAGTGGGATCGGCTGGCTATCTTTCTTGGGCATTGCCTGGATCTATATCGTTCAGTTCAGGCTCTACCGCGATGTGAATAAACTCTATGCCCAAGAGGGTTTGAAAACACCCTTGACCGTCTGGTGGATGTTTATCCCCGGCTTGAACTTGATTGTGGGCTTGAGGCAAATACATTTTCTGAGTCATTATTGGGCCCAGAAACGTGGACTGGTAGTGCAAGACCCAATTGCCAAAAATATTTCTTTTTTGTCAGCAAACACTTGAAGTGCTGGCTAAAAAGCTTTACGCAGCCTACCTTTTGAGTTGCCGAGGCCTCGTTCCTCCTTCCCAGAGAGGTAGTTTAACCATGAAGCTGCTACCTTCATTCTCTTGACTGGTGACACTAATATCGCCTCCATGACTACCAGCGATCCTCTGGGCGATGGCCAGACCTAAACCGTTACCACCGGAATGTCGGGAGCGAGCCTTGTCTGCTCGCCAGAAACGGTCAAACACCCGCTCACAATGCTCTGGAGCAATGCCAATCCCCGTGTCCGTTACCGATACCAGGGCATAGTGTTCTCGCGCTTGAAGCATGACGGTAACTTGACCCAATGGAGGGGTGTAGTAAACGGCGTTCTGCAGGAGATTTCGGAACAGGCGCTTTAATTGGTGCGTATCGCCAAGTACCGTTGGGGCTGCCTCCGCTTGGTAGCTGAGGTCAAGCTGCTTGCCCTGAGCCAAGCCCTGCATCTCTATGACCAGTTCAGCCAGCAGCTTGTCTAGAGACAAGGCATGTAAGTCAGGCTCAGATAATTCATCTGCTCGCGCTAGCAGCAACAGATCCTCAGTCAGGTGCGTCATCTGATCCGCCGCATCCTGGATCTGGGCAAAGCTATCCTGAATTTCGGCCATGCTGAGCTGTTCAGGGTGTCGTAAGGCATTGTCCGTATTCAGTTTGATCGCAGTTAGCGGGCTGCGCAATTCATGGGAAGCATCGGCGGTAAATTGCTGGAGGCGCTGGTAGCCTGCTTCGGCTGGACGCATGGCCTGCCGTGTTAGCCAGAAACTACCGAGGGTCGCTAGGGTCAGGGCCAGGGTGACTCCACCGGCAAGTCCCCATCGCAAACGATTCAGCGTATTTTCCTGGGTCGCCAGTGCAAGCGCTACGCGAACATAGCCCAGCAGTTTACCATTTTCAGGGTCATGGACCGATTCACTGTAGATTCGTGCTCGTGATGGACGCTCTTGCGTAAGGAGCCTATTCAGCTGTAGAGGCTTGTTTTCTAAGGGCAAGTGTCCCTGCGAGCGCATGACCTGTCCCGCAGACGTCAGCCACTGGGCAGTAGCATCTTCTCCGAGCACGACCCGCTCCTGTCCCCTGCCGAGATAAATCGATTCATTAAACTGAATTTTGCCATCCTCACTTTCCACAGAGAGAGAAACGGCTCGCGCCAGCAAGACCAGTCGCTCATCTAGTTGGCGGGCGGTGCTCTGGGCAAACAGAACATAGACCGAGACGGTGAAAATCAGCAAAATCCCACCGAGCACTGCCAGGTTGTTCCAGAGCAACCGCTTTTCCAGGACGCTAAACATGGCTGTTCAGACGGTAACCGAAGCCAAAAACAGTTTCGATGGGGTCAGGGGCACCCGCTTCTTTGAGCTTACGGCGAAGACTTTTGACATGGGCCTTAATCACATTACTCTCAGGCTGCTCGTCCCAATTCCATAAGCGCTCTGTGAGCTGTTCCCGATTGAAGATCTGGGCGGGATGGCGCAGGAAATGCTCCAATAACTGGTACTCCCGTGGCGTCAGGTCCACGTTGCAGCCTGCGACGGTGGTGCTTTGCGTGGTTGGGTCCAGGCAGATGGAACCATGCTGGAGAACAGGCTGACGGTGCGGATCTTGGCGACGCAGCAGGGACCGAAGGCGCGCATGCAGTTCCTCGATTTCAAAGGGCTTGACTAAATAATCGTCTGCGCCAGCATCGAGGCCCTGGACTTTGTCACGTGTCGTATCACGAGCGGTAAGCATCAGTACCGGGAAGCCAAGCGCCTGCTGGCGCATGCGCGCACACAGACCAAGACCATCAAGTTTGGGCAGCAGCACATCCAGAATGACCACATCGTAGACATACTGTCGGAGATAGTCCCAACCCTCTTCGCCATCGCTTGCCACATCCACCACGTAGCGCTCAAGTTCTAGGGCGCGTTGGAGTGGAATAGCAATACGGGTATCGTCCTCTACCAAAAGGATTTTGGGCATGGCTCAATGGGGTCGCATAGAATAGGCGGCTTCCCTCTCCTTCAACTTTATTCCACCTGCAAGATTTTGCCGTTGCCTGCATCAATGGCCAGTTCTCTTGCGCCCACTTCCACGGAATAAATTAGGTTGCCGTCTTCATTCTCCAGGTCAACCTTCCCTAGCTTTCCGGGGTAGCGCTGGCGGGCAATACGGATGGCTTCAGCTTCAGAGATTTTGGCAAGTTTTTTGAGCCGGGGAGTATTAATTTCCTCCTTACTCTCTGCAACTTTTTGATAGGGGACCTGAATGCTGCTCTTCATAGGGGCTGCTTGGACAAAGGTGGCGATGGTTCCTGACAGCATGAATAAGCTGAGGAGGCTAGAGGCGAACAGCTTGCGGTTAAACTTCAACATTTTTTGGTATCTCACTGATAAGAATCTGGACTTATTTATGAGGTTATAGCGGAGTGGTGAAAAATTGGTGAAGGTAGTCAATCAACATCGCAGCTACCTAAAATTTTGAGATTGACTCTTTACTATGGAGTAGAGTCCACAGTTTACACTTGTGAATGGCAGTTGACTAGGTTGGCGACAAAGTAACGCCTTGTTTGCTCATGTTTCTTCTCAACTCTGTTCAATTCCACAAACGGTATCTAGTTGAAGAATGGCAGTCTCTTCATTTTCCGGTCGGTCAAGGTTCACTGCTGATACAGGAGCTGCTGTTGTCATAATTTTAGTTCGGCTTTGGGATTTCCAATGGGGATATCGGAGAAAAGGAAAGGAGGCAACCCGTTTGGCTAAGGACCAGAAAAAGACATAACTGGATAACAAACGCTCAAAGGAGCAAAATCGAGACTCTCTGAGCGTCTCAATGAGGTTTGTTTGCGAGATATGCCCGGACCTAGTTTCCAATCGATCAGAAGTACGATTCGATGCAGTAATAGTTTCGGCTGCTTCTTGGCAGAGGAGCGCTGGATTGGAACTAACCAGAATGATCTCTGGTCCGACACCCAAATTGCGAATTCCATTTGCTTGTTTCGCCGTCATCAAAACTGCCTTTTCGTCCAGTTGCTGCTTGGGGCTACGCTGTCCATTAGGAACCCCTAAAAAGATCAATGCCCCTCTGACAACTCGGTGTCCAAAGTGATGCAACAGATGATCTTGCGGATTAGCGCCGTGGACCTCTAAGGAAGCAATTCCATAACTGAGAGAAAACAGCTTGCTGACGTAGGATTTCAATAGCTGGTGAACCCAAGGGACATCGCCAATGACCAAGGTTCTCTTGCCCATTCGGGCTAAAAGTGGTCTGCCCTGGAAATACCGAAGTCCTAAGGTCCAAAACCAAGCACCAAAAATATAAATCGTTATATCAAACAGCATAATCCCAGGGGAAATCAACTGTACCAATAAGGCTTCACGCGAAATCTGGAAGGTGAACAAGAACCAGTGAAACATCACTTTGAAGATTGGGATTGTATCCCCAAAAGGAATCGCCCATCCTACGGTGATGAATACGTACAATGCCTGAATGCCCCAGGCGAGCGGGGCTTCGGTGACATGGAGTGCCCATTTGCGACCACTTTTAATCAGCTGCTGGTTTAGCGGAGACTGAAGTGCGATACTCGAAGGGCTGGTTCCAACTATGGTTGCAACGCTTTGATCAATAAACTCATCCTTAATTTGTTCCAGCCTTAGGAGACCCTCTAGGGTCAAGGTCATACCGAATGGACAGGAATCTGGGAAGGCGCGTCGCATCTGTCGAGCCACATAAAATAACAACTCGGTTAAGGTCTGATGCATGGCTGCTACGGATATCGTGGCGGGCTCGGCTATCCTGCGTCCACTCCCGTTAATAAAGATCCTTCGACTAAACTGCTCCTCCGGAAAGGTCGGTTGCGCGAAGGGGGAACTAATGAAGCTGCTTGGTTCTCCCGTGAGGACAAAAACCTCCCCAATTACCTCTTTGCGAACAAGCAAGTCGAAGGCATGGAGGGCTTGCACCGTGGGAAACGTTTGCCCCGATTGACTGATCGTTAGGACCAGCGACTGTTTCGCTAACGGCAGGCTCTGAAAATCGTGCTGTAATCGGCTTAGAACCTGATTGGCAGAGAGGGTCTTGATGGACAGCAGAGGAAACACAGTCTTTAAATCCTGGGCAAATCGCTCACCCACCCACAAACTACTCTCTACTCCAGTGATTAGCAGCTCAACTGTCCTGGATGCAGCTAACTGGGGATCCAAGCCAGCGGCAAACATTTTCTGCTGCTTTTCTTCAAGATATTTTGCTTTGATGATCAGGAGATTAACCAGATGTTCGGCACTCTGGCGGTTTAACGAGGAAGGATTCACCCATGAGTCCTGGATTGTTCTCAGCACCTTAGGAATTTCCTTGAGATCGGTTTCGACCGGATCGGGAGATTGCCCCTGATCTCTCTGAATAAAGGGATGGTCTTGGAGTGAGTGCCATCTGGCATCGAGCTCCTCACGAGTTAACTCGCGTTGCTGGGTCATTGAATAAACTGTTAGATCTTGAGCACTCAGGAGCGCAATCTCTCCAGTGTTTTGGTTCAAGTCCAAACGCTGTGTTCCTGGCAATGCTGACAAGATTCTGTCAACCGCAGATGGTTCCGAAGCGTAGATTGCATAAGCCTCCTCGCGATTAAACCCAATGCTGATCGGTTGTCCTAGAGAACTCAACACGATCCTTTCCGCATCTAAGGTGGAGACTGTGGCTAATCCGAAACTGCCCCAAGCCCTCTCCATGAAGAGTTGCATCGCATGATATGTATCGTTGTAGAAAAATGACTGAATCGCTGTTTTTACAAAGGCAGACAATTTCTGTGGAGCCCAGCAAGTTACTTGCTCATCCTGGGCGAGGGTCTGAACAACAGTGTGCTCAAACCCATCCAAAAACTCTGGGGCGAAAATCTTATCCGCTTCCGGCAATGATCCGGTATAAATCCAAAAGTTCGTTTCAAAGATTTCCGCCCACGTACTTAAATCTGATTTGGATGGAGCCTGGTTCGGAGCATCTTTAGATGGTTCTTGTCCACCAAATGCCGCTTCGAAGGAGCTGGCAACGACCAGTTGGTAGGCCAATCGTACTGAAGCTTCCCACATGCCCTGAGTTATGAGTAAATCCATCATCCCGGCAATCTTGGGGGAATCTCCAATCGTGTTATTCGGCGTATGCAATACCCTTTCTAGCCACAACCCCAGATTGGCTGTATTCATAGATCTACCAAAGAGTTGCCAAGCATCAAAATCACCATTATGCGTAATGTGGTGGTTAACGTTTTGTTTCCTCGCAATCCACTTTCTGTTTTCAATTTGCCAAACCGTTGTAGTTCTGTCTGGCACCCATTCATGCCAATGGGTCTCTTGCACCGAAGGAGGACCACTGGTTCCGTATCGATAGTGCCAGAACCCTAAGATTGTTGATTCTAGGGGCTGCACTCCTGCTGAAACGGCTTGCTGTCTAACACGAGCAAAGGAGGCTTCGAGCGATCGGGTTAGATTGCTGCGCTTCTGATTGACGATTTTGTGTCCCACAAAAACAACTTGATTAGCGCGGTCCCATCCTACCGTCAGTCCCCCTCCTGCCTGCTCCCCACGGATCTCAGTTTCGGAACCCATCTTTTGAAAAATGCTAACAACTCTTTTGGGGAGAAGGGCCTGACCATCCCCTCGCTGCCGTTTTCCTATAAAACCAAAATTCCCGCAATAGAAACGATCGGCGGTTCCGGTTACGGCAGCCCACACATCAGTCCAGGAACTCAAGGCGATAAAGAGATTCGAGACCACAAAACTCTTCATGGCAAATTGACCAACTGACCAATTAACCTGCTCGTCGATATCGAAGGAATTGGATAAAGCGTATGAGCCGAACAGGGAGGCAATCAAATTAAAGAGAATTCCACCCAATGCTTTAAGGCGTATTATCCCTGCATGGGGATGACCAACTGCTGCCCAAGGAGAAGACTCATTTCTGGTGAATGAGATAAGGCCGCCACTAAATGGAATGAGGGACTGGCAGATTTCGGAGACACTTCGATTCTCTAAAATATTGGAAAGACGAATGAAGGAAGAATTTTTATCAACCAGAGCAATTACCAGAACATGACCAAATCCATGAATGAAAATTGCACTATTCCACAACAGTCGGAATAGACAAGCTGTAAGCAAGAACAAACAACAATGTTGAAGTGGATCAAAAGGTTCTAGACTGGTGAGTTCGATCAGGAGAATTCCAATTTCAGGTAGAGAATTCTGTAATACCTGTTTAATTTGAGACCGCATTGAATAGAGATTTAAGAATGAAATCATAGATCAACCTACCTATCTATAGCCAGCTTAAGAATGACGAAACAATGTAATTTTTGGGTTTTTCTACTATTGTTAGCTAGATGAGAATTTGTCTACTCATTGAAAATATGTTTCCATGAAGGATTGCGAGAAAAACTGTGATTTCAGAGCTAGAACAAGCTACCTCTGGCAAATGCACATTATGGGCATATTTTTCTTGCGCTTATCCTGCTGAGATAAGTGCTGGCTAAACTTTAGCTCTTGAAGAGTTTATTTTCATTGAACGATCTTTCGATTTCATTGGTAGATCTTTCGGTAGTCAAAGCGGATAGGCTCTAGAGCGATGTTCCCGTCGGCAGGTAGCTGTCAAAGCCTGACCCGTTCAACCTCCGAACTGATTCATCAGATTACATTTGAGATTCCTGGTACTCGTCACAAATTTGAAGTCATTCGGCTTTTGGAACAACGGACTCAGCCGTTTCTGGAATCGACGGGGCTATTGTCCTTGGCTGAACTGACACAAACCTCCGATTCAGCCCAAACCTTGCGTTTAGGTGGGTTTATGAGTTGAGGCAATTCCAGAATTGAGGAGACAAAGCAATGTGGCAGCATCTGCTGGGATTATGGCAGGGCTATTATAGCGGTTCCCGAACGAATGAAGTGCCTCAGAAGCCTTACTGTGCAGACGTTACAAATGCCATGATGCACCTCACTCTAGTGAAAACCACTATCAGACTCATTCGGCCTCCGCTGCCTCATATTCACGGCGGTTAACCAATTTTTTGAGTACGCGAAAAATAACGGGTACGAAGATAAGGGTAAAAACAGTTGAGAGAGATAGCCCACCAATAACAGCAATCGCAAGGGGCTTTTGTAGTTCAGCTCCGGCTCCTAAACCAAGGGCTAAAGGCAAGAGACCGAGGATAGTGCATAGCGTTGTCATCAGGATAGGTCGAAGACGCACACGCCCTGCCTCGATCAGCGCTTCATCCAGAGAAAAACCTTCTTCTTGCAGGCGGTTGCTGTACTCAAGAAAGATGATGCCGTTTTTAACGACTAGACCAATCAGCAAAATGATTCCCATAAAGGAAGAGACATTCAGAGGCGTACCTGTTCCCCATAGGGCTAACACCACGCCGAATAGAGCCAATGGAATAGCGGTGAAGATCGCCAGCGGTTGGCTCAGGGAGCGAAACTGAACTACGAGGACTAGATAAACCAGGACAATGGCTAGGGCCAGCACGGAGAGCAGTTGCGCAAAAGCATCCTGCTGGCTGGCATAGAGCCCTCCAAGGACAAGCGAGTAGCCCGCTGGTAATTTCAGTGCGGCCAGCTTTCTTTGAACTTCCTGGGCTGCCGAGCCGAGGTCCCGACCTTCCAGATTGGCCTTGAGCGATACGTATCGCTGCTGATTCTCGCGTGAAATCTCTCCTTCACCCGCTGTGGGTGTCAGGGTGGCTAAGGCAGACAGGGGTAGCACTTCGCCGTTGGTGCCAATGATCGGAACCTGGGGTAGTTGCTGCGCATCGTTTCGCACCGTATCCAGCAGGCGTACCCGCACATCGATCAGTCGGTCAGCCTGACGTACTTGAGTGGGAACACCGCCTAGAAGGGCATTCTGGACCTGAGTTGTCACCTCTGCTGTGGTGAGGCCGATCCGTCCAGCTTGTCTGGGATCAACGCGGATATCAAGCTGTGGTGCACCGATTCGGCCTGTGGTCACTAGGTCCACTAGCCCTGGAGTGTCTTTGATACGCTCTTCTGCCTGAGCCGCCAAAGAGCGCAGGATAGCTGGATCTTCGCCAAAAAATTTTACTTCAATCGGACTGGCCGTTCCAGAGAGGTCATTGAGTTCATCCTGGAGGATTTGGTGAAAGTCACTTTCTACCTGGGGCAACTCCTGGGCAATCCGCCGACGCTGTTCTTCGATAATGTCGAGCACACTGCGGTTTCGCTCACTGGCTGGTTTAAGGACCACCAGGATATCGCCCTTATTCGGCTCAGTCGCAAACAGACCATTTTCTGCCCCGGTGCGCCGCGTCCAAGCCGCTACTTCGGGAGTTTTAGCGAGGATATTCTCCAGTCTGCGCGCTAAGGCATCGGTTTCAACCAGGGAGGTTCCCGGCGGGGTCAGGTAGTCCAGGATGTAGCTGCCTTCGTCCACAGAAGGTAGAAAGTCTGAACGTAGCTGACCAAAGAGTAGTCCGGCGATAGCCACCAGGATTAGGGAAATAAAAGCGATCCACCAAGGCTGAGGAAGCACCTTGCGGAGTATCCAGGTATAAGCATTGTCCAGTTGCGTCAGGATGCTGGGTTCCTTTCCCTGCTGCTCCGTGCGCAGCCAGCGAGCCGAAAGTAACGGAGTCAGGGTCAGAGCCAGGAAGAGAGAAAAAATAACGGCAGCCGAAAGGGTGAGGGTAAGACTAACAAAAAACTGCCCTGCTACTCCCGAAAGGAGTCCCAGCGGTAGAAATACAACTACGGTCGTGATTGTGGAACTGATGACGGGACCCGCTAGCTCTGCCGACGCTGCTGATACCGCTGCGGTCGGATTAAGGCCATTTCTAAGCTGTCGGTCGATATTCTCAATTACGACAATGGCATCATCAATCACTAAGCCAATCGCAACGGCCAATCCCCCCAGGGACATCAAATTGAGGCTCTGCCCAACTAGAAAAAGCACGGCAAAGGCAGCGAGAGCGGACAGAGGGATCGTTAGGGCTGCAATCGCCGTGCTCCGCCAATCGCCCAGGAAGAAGTAGAGAACAACAATAATCAGGACAATACCGATGGCAATCGCATCGCGCACATTGGCGATAGCATCGACTACGAGGCCCGATTCATCATAGGCAGGGCGGATTTGCACCCCAGCAGGCAAGACCTTTTTAATATCGTCTAGTTCCTTGCGCACTCCATCAGAAACGGCCACCACGTTGCTGTTCGGTTGGCGAAAGATATTCAAAGTCAGGCCAGGATGGCCATCTACGCTGACCAGGCGCGTGCGGTCCGCTCGCCCTGGCTGGATGCGCCCTAGGTCTCTCAGGAAAATCGGCACTCCTCCAGGGCGCGTTGCAACTACGACCCCTCCAAGCTGGGATGGCTCCGTAGCTTCGTTGGTGGAAACAACCAGGCTTTGCTGATAGCGGGCGTCGAGCTTCCCCACCACCTGGATCTGGTTAGTGCGGGTCAGGGCATCAGCGACCTGGGTAAGGCTGAGGCTATAGCTTTTGAGTTTTTCTGGGTCTATTTCAATGGCTATTTGGGGAATGTCTCCGCCCTGGATTTGGACACGGGCGACTCCTGGCACCTTGGTCAGGCGAGGCTGGATCTGGTAGCGAGCAACCGTGTAGAGGTCGGCTTGTGTCAGGGTTGGTGTGCTGACGTTGTAGCCAAGGACGGGGAAAATGGCTGGAGTGATACGCTCAATCGTTAAGTTGACGTTCGCAGGTAGGCTGGAACGGGTTTCAGCAATGCGGGTCTGCAACTGCTGCAAGGCATACTGCATGTCCGTGCCTGGCTGAAACTCGATAGATAGTTCAGTTGAACCTCTAATAGTTTTCGAACGCACCCAACGCACCCGGTAGACCTGCCCTGCTGCTTCTTCTAGCGGTCGCGTCACCGTGACTACCACGCGCTCAGGAGAGGTATCACCCACCTCGGCAATAACAGCAATCCGAGGAAAGGAAAGTTCTGGGTAGACATCCGAGGGCAGGTTTAAATAGGCCAACAGGCCAACAACAGCCACCAGCGCAAAGACCAGATAAATAGCTCTCGCTTGTGATTGCAAAATTTTGGTGAAGCGAATCATCGTGTAGCCTCCACCGCAGTGCCATCTGGCAGACCATAAGCTCCGCTCGCTGCGACCGATTCACCGCTGGAAAGACCGCTGGTAATTTCGATGCGTCCGCCTTCTTCAATCCCGGTTTGGACAGGAACACGGGTAATCTTGCCTGAGCGGAACCTGTAGACAAGGCGCTGACCAGGCTTCTCAGGATCTGGGACCAGAGCCGTCTTCGGAACCGTAAGCGCACCCTTGCGAATCCCGGTTGTGATCTGGACGGTCACCGACTGTCCCTCTTTCAGGTATCCCTGTCGGTTAGCGTAGCGCAGTTGGACGGCCAGGGTATTGCTTTGGAGATCGACCACAGGGCTAATAGCGATCACGGTTGCCGGAAGGCTGATCTCAGGCTGAGCGACACTGCGAACCCGGCCAGGTTGCTGGACACGGATAGGCGCGGATGAATCGGCAGGCAGGCTTGCGTTAATAACTACTGTCTCCAGATCCACTACTTGGAGGACGGGGGTGGCTGGGTCAGCAGTATCCCCGATATTGAGGAACCTACGGGCCACTACGCCTGAGATTGGACTGCGTAACTCTGCAAAGCCCAACTGCGTAGCCACTTGAGCACGAGAGGCTCGTGACTGAGCGACCTGGGCCTTGGCAGACCGTACTTGCTC
>CASBPW010000154.1 GCA_949127685.1 Candidatus Sivonenia alaskensis PMM_0068
CGAGTTGTTTTTGCAGGGCTAGCAAATTTATCCAGCACTGCGATCCCATGTATAACCGGATACATAATTTACAACGACAAGACTCGGCATGGTTCTGCCCGATCCCGAGTCCGTGGCCCACCCAGTCGTTCTCGAGGAATCCTGGTTCCTTGGTGCGGCCGACTAGGTTGTTACGATTGCAGGTTGTGGACCTCAAAGGCGGTTTCCTGTGGCAGCGTGGTAAAGGCGCCTTCGCAAATTGTCGGAACTGGTCGGCAGAAAACGCTCTCGGTGGAAGGGTGTTTGAAACGGTGCAATAAGAGAATTAGGGATGGATATCAACAACCCAATCGCAGCCAGCTTCGACAAACACGTGAGCTTCACGTGACCTGTGGTTACGGCCTCGCCTGCCGGAAACGCTTACAGCTACCGAGCTGCGAGGTATGCGCAGTCATTTTTAGATCAATGTTCTTCTACACAGTCAAGTTAACAACAGTGCAAACAGACCACATAGAGCAATGCCATCAAATACCCCGGCCCCGCCAATACTGACAATTCCTGCCCCAATGGTTTTCATGTCCTTGAAATGAAGCAGGTCCGCCCCCAGTAAGGTACCTAGGACTCCACCGGCAAAGGCTACTGCAGAAGGGTGAGTATTCGTTATGGATAGAGCTGCCAGGGAAGCTGTGATAGGAGCTACCAGTGCATTCATCTGAATGCCAATGCCCGGAATCACATGGGCTGCGAAGTATGTCACAAGGGTAACGATACCCGTGACCAGCAGGATACTAAGAGCATCGGCGTGCCAAAATTGATATAGGGCCAAGAGGGTAGGGATTAGACCACCTCCTACATTCAGGGCAACTACGGTTACACTTTTTACTTTATGGAAGGGAATCCTCCAGTACAGTTGTCGATGTAAATCGCTCAGTTCGTCAACTAAAGAAATGGTCGATTCTGTTCGATAGAGAGGGATATTAAAGGCGCTTCCTAAAATAATCAAGCTCAGTAATATCAACCCCACCGTAGGGGAAAATCCTAGCTTGGCTGCAGCAACCTGGACAACATCAATGGTTACTGCAAACCAGATGAACGGTACAAGCAGCAAAAATATCAAAAATAGTATTAGTGGAACGGGCAGGTAAATCATGCGCTCCATACTCCAAGGTTCTCGTTATCTATATGTAGCGCTTAGGAAATAGCGCTATCAAGCTCCTTCTAAATCACAAGTCATTATAAAATCATCCATGACATGACCGCCACCAATATCATTCACGATAGCCTCTGTGACGACGAATCCAAATTTTTTATAGGCTCTGATCGCTTTATCATTATTTTTATTGACAGTTAAGTATATTTGATTTGCTTTATATTGTTTGCCCTCTTCTTGGGTATGAAAGAGCATGGATTGGCCGATTCCTTGCCCATGATATTTGGGCAGCAAATAAAGCTTATTTAGTTTAATCCTGTGCGTATCCTTCTCATATTGATAGGAGAGATAGCCAATGAATACTTGGCGCTCCTTCAGTAACTCATAAATTACTTGAGATCTTAATTCAATATGGATAGTAGATGAGCTGTACATCATCTGAAGCATGTAGTCGATTTGCTCAACTGATATGATGCCTGGATAATACTGATGCCAAATCGTATAGGCTAATTCTTGAATAATAGGAATATCTTTGACTGCTGCTTGCTCGAAAGTAGCCATACCTAGCCGTAGTAATCCCAACAGAATGCAGTCTAACCCACCTCCCTCTGCCACGCATCCCCATGAAAAGTCCTACCCACTAGAGGTGCGGGTAGGCGGGTAGATTGTTACGGCATGAAGAATTAGAGGCCTAGCTTCGCTTCCTCGGCAGATGCAATGGCTAGATCGTTCTGTTCTCCTGTGCGAATGCGAACAACCCGGCCCACTGGAATGACAAATACCTTCCCATCCCCGTAATCTCCTTTACGGGCAGCCTGAACGATCACGGCTACGGCTTCATCTGTCATCTCGTCCGAAACGACCGTTTCAATTTTGATCTTATTCAAAAACTGAGCGGTGTATTTGGCTCCTCTATACAGGGTAGTTTGGCCCTTCTGTCGCCCAAATCCCCTGACCTCTGTGACGGTCATGCCGACGATGCCTGCTTTGAGCAGCGCTTCTTTCACGTCTTCGAGTTTGTCGGGTTGGATAATGGCTTCTATCATGTTCACGGTTCACCTCTCATGGCAATGTCACAAAAATCACGGGTTGCGTGAGAAATGCTGGAGCAAGTATAGGAACTGTCTAGCGTAAAAATTGTTAGCTGTAAACTTTTACGAAATCACCGCATCGAGTGGCCTACCTGCAAAACCCTTACAACCCCCCTCTGAAACCTTACGGACACTGGGCCCTGGGCTCATTCCTCCCCTCAATTTTATTGCTTCATTGATGTCAATTTAAAAAAATGAGGTCTATTCTTTTTTAAATATGCTTTTCTTATTGCCAGAAGCTAACTAATACAGGTAAGCTACCGAGTAATCTAATACTGTTTTTCAGCTAAATATCATGGTTGCTCAAACTGACAAACGAACCAGTAATCCACCCGATAGCGTAGCCCGAATTATGCCTATCCTGGAAGAGGCCCGGACGACCTATGAATACTATTGTAATACGCACCGTTCCCAAGCTCGCCAGCCCAGAGGGGTGGCCGTTCATTACCCGACGGGGAAATTGACCTTACTATTTGCAGAACCCGTTTTAATGCCTGAAGAGCTATTTATCTCCATCCGTGACATTTTGCGCGTGCATGGCAAAGGATAAAGAAAAGAATAAACAAGTTACGGTCAAAATGCCGCTTGTCGAGGCTCTTGTTAACTTTCTTCACTCTAAACATATTTCCTTCCATACCCCTGGACATTTAGGTTTTGGAGCTTCGACTTCGATTAAGAAGCTATTGGGACATCAGCTTTTTCAAGCAGACCTTACCGAATTAGAAGGACTCGATAGTCTACACGAGCCAACGGGGCCGATTCAGCAAGCCCAGGCATTAGCGGCTCAAGCCTGGGGCAGTGACCAGAGCTACTTCCTGGTGAATGGTTCCACGAGTGGAGTTCAGGCGATGCTCCTGGCGACCTGTGCTCCTGGAGATGTGGTACTGCTTGCCCGCAATAGCCACCGTTCTGTTATTCACGGATTAGTCTTGAGTGGAGCTATTCCGGTATGGCTGGAACCTGACTGGAATGATTATTTGGGAACGGCAGAAGGAGTGAGTCTAGCTTCTATGGAGAAGGCTCTGGCCGCCAACCCACAAGCCAAAGCGCTATGTTTGGTCTATCCCACCTACTACGGCCAGGTTGATGATTTGGAGGCAACGATAAAACTGGCCCATCAGAAAGGGCTGACCGTTTTAGTGGATAGTGCCCATGGCAGTCATTTTGCTTATCATCCTCAACTGCCCGATTGCGCGGTAGCTTTAGGGGCTGATTTAGTCGTCCACTCTGCCCATAAGACCTTGAGTGCTTTGACGCAGGGGGCCATTTTGCACCGCAAAGGCCAACGGGTAGACTCTCAACGTTTGGCCCAAGCGTTGAGGATGGTGCAAACCAGCAGTCCAAGTTATCCGGTTATGGCTTCTTTAGATGCCGCTCGTGCCCAAATGGTGACGGAAGGCTATGCAGGCTTGGAAAATGTATACCAACAAGCTCAAGCTCTTCGTCAAAAGCTCTTGAGTACCGCCTATACATGGGTGGAGTATCCTGACTGGACCCGATGGACCATAGCTTTAGAAGGGTCGGGTTTTGCTTTGGAAACGTGGCTTGCTCTTCAGCACAATCTCCATGCCGAATTGGTCAGCTGGAATCATGTAGTGTTTTTGACTTCCTACTGCACACCGAAAACCCATAGCGAACAGCTGCTTTATGCGCTTGAACACTACCCGCTCCCTGCTGGTCAGCCTATGTATAGACCTACAGCGCTGCCTAAAATCGGTGCGCAAGCTTGTAGTCCAAGGGAAGCGTATTTTGCAGCGAATGAAGCTGTTCTCTGGAAAGAAGCGGTCGGCAGGATTTCTGCTTATTCTGTAGAGCCGTATCCTCCGGGTATTCCTGTGCTCCTGCCTGGAGAAGTAATCAGTCAAGAAGCATTGGATTATTTAGAAGCAGTCTCCCAGGCTGGGGGAACCTTAAGCGGCGGTATGGCTGCAGGCTATCTAAGGGTTGTTGTAGAGAAATGTTAATTAATGGTCATTAATTTAGATAGGCTCTGTATATTTGTATACACTTCATTCCCAAATGCAGCGTACGATGTGGCTCTTTACATAGGATCATTGGATTTCCTATTCAAAGAGCCACTTTTATGGGCGGGGATTCATAGATCATGCCGAAGCTAGTAAAATTTGAGCCATCGGCCAGCTAGCAGCATGAACCATCAAGTTATCCCGCCTGCAGTCATTGGTGAGGATGGGCTTGGGAGGTGGTTGCCGGAGTGAGATCGCCTGCCTTTTCGATGGATAGAACTATATTTTAGATAAGTGAAAAA
>CASBPW010000155.1 GCA_949127685.1 Candidatus Sivonenia alaskensis PMM_0068
GGGCGGATATATATCCACGAACCTCTCTACGCTGAGCCATTTCAAGTTTAGGAAATGCCAGAGAATGCTTGGAGTGATTCACCAATAACGCTGCAACCAACACGGATGTATCGTATAGAATCTTCACAGACCTATTTCTTTGAGCTGTGATTGGATGCGTTCCTCTCGCATTTCACCGATAAACGTATTGATATCAAACCCGCTTAATTCACCAGTTTCAATCACTAAAACACCCTGCTTGCGGTACATTCTTTTGTGCTGGCCTGGCTGCGTTGATTCGGTCGATTGCTGCTGTAATACTTTAAGCACATCTAAAAGCTCTCGCACAATTCCGTCCGGCGAACTTTGAATAGCTTGAATCAGTTCTTCTTTCGGTGTCATCTTCAACTTGTCTTATGATTCAACCCCTCTTAATTTTATCGCGGTGTTTGACTCATGAGTGGAATCGCAGGGACTCCAGGGCGTCAGATGGTTCAAGCAGGTATACTCCCTAGGTAAGAAACATTCCTCTCCTCCCTACTATGGCCTCCCGTGATACTGCCCTCCTGGATACCCTCAAACAAGCCTCCGCTGGACTACAGTACACCAGCGAATCTGATTATCCATTTGATGTATTCTCATGGCAAACCGATACGCTGACTGCTGAACAGGTCCTCATCGAAACAAAACATCCTGAGGATACGCCAGTTCAAGTTTGGGACCTTGATAAATTTTTTGACCAAGCGACCGAGGAGAAAGATTGGTATGGGCCAGAAGACAAGAAAACAGTTGCCCGTTACAAGCACTTGGTCCATACCCTCCAGACTACGCTCAGCGATATTCAGGTGTATCGAGTAGGAGAGATAGAGTTGGATGTCTACATAGTCGGCAAGACCCCAGAAGGTTCCCTCGCCGGACTTTCCACAAAAGTAGTAGAAACTTAAACTGATCTTTTCTAAGGACTATCCACCTTGCTCTCAATAACTTGTTGGACCTTATCCGACACATTAGAAAGCAGGTTATAGCCCGTAGTTGCTTCTATCTGCTTTACCGTAGTCCGGTATTCGGTCCAATCCTTTTCTTTAAGGCCCTCTTCGTTAGGCATATCTACTGCAATCACCCGCGTATTTGCGGTAACCCCAGCGAGGCCCAAACCTGGCTTCTCTAGAACTACCACTACTTTCCAGTTGCGAGCAGGAATACTGATTTTTCCCTCGGCGAAGGTACCCTTCTGACCCGTTACTCCAGCGATGGTGTAGAGCTCCTTCCCCTCAGACACTAATTGACGAGAATAACTCTCCAGTTTCTGCCAAGGGCCTCGGTTCAAATCTGGAGTTTGCGGAATCATATTCGACATCAAAAACGTGGCTGAATTATCTTCCTTGCTAAGGGTCCTGTCTCCCGAAGGAGTCTGATGTCCACGGTCGTACCCACTGCCTGAATAGTCAGAGGGAAGCACATGATAGAAATTCGAGGGCAGTGTGTCATCGGGTCGAAAATCATTTTGACGGTCTACTGGACCGAGCCAACTTTGATTGAGTTGCCAAGATACCCAGTTAGGGATTCCCTTAGAAGCATTATAGGAAAGAGCATACTGAGGCTTGAGTAAAAGATAATTATCAGGTCGAATTCCCGCTTGGCTAGGATTGCCCATTGTCAGCTGCACTTGGGAAGAAGCAGGAGCGGATAGGGTGCTACTTCCGGAAGAAGATATAGCCTGTTGTTTAGATCTAACTCTTGCTGGAGGCTTATGCTTCTTGCCTTTTAAAACATAGACATTCCAAGTTTTCTCACAGGCATAGCCATCTCCATTCCCATCAAGATAGGTGGCCCCAGCCCGGTACGCATCAATGACTTGCTGAGCAGTTTTGAAGTCAGAGCATCTATAGCGTGGACTTTCGCAAGCTTGGACGGCGAAGACAAGGGCTAGGGAAAGAAAAGAAAGGGCTGAAAAGAATTTCACAAAAAATCTGATTCTAAGACTGCATCATAAGTATCCCAGAAGAAATCAAGATATCTAAAGTCCTGCATATCAAATATTTTAGGGAACAACCCGAACAGACCAGTTTATTTGGAAAGGATTAAAGGCGACCTTACTACCTTTCTTCGGTTTACCCGATAGTTGCACGGTATAAGGTCCAGGGCTAGGGAACATAAACTTTGCCGTCACCCGCTCTTCACCAGAGAGCGTATATTCACCAATCGGCTTTGCTGTTGGTTTTGGCTTACCGGAATAAAGCTTAACCATACAAGAGCAATCCTGAGCTGTAATGCTATTTCCACCTTTTTTACGGATCTCAAACCATCCTTCCACCGGCACTCCAGCCTTTGGCTGGTCATCAGGTTCAATATGGAATAAAGCCCCTACATTTTTGTCTTTTTCTAAGTCGTGGGCAAACACAGGTATTGTAGTCAAGACCAATAAACTACACAGAGCGAAAGCATACTTCATAGATTCACAATTCATCCTTTTTGTAGTGAGAAGACTGAGAAAACTGAATAGATAAATATTTTGCTAGAAGAACCAATACAGCTAGTGTTAATAACAATAAACTATTGGCGAATTTAAAAACATTCCATTCTGGTGCTAAATAATGAACACCGACCCAGATACTGTGAATTACGCCCAGAATGAGAGCAGGATAAACCAAAAGGTGGAGTTGCTTCCAATATTTCCCCAACTTTCGGATAGAAAATTGATTACTGGTTAAAACGAGAGGAACCATTAATCCCAGAGCCGCTACTCCTAGCCAAGCGCCTAGTTGAAAAACAGGTAGCAGAAAACTGATACCATCCCAGCGGCCTCCCAAAATATGTTCAACAGAAGTGAGGGTATGCATCAAAGCAAAACCAAAAGTCGTTAAGCCCAACCAACGGCGATCTTGCATGATGCCGGGCAAAACGGGTTCTAGCGGTCTACTCAGTATCAACAAACCAAAACAGATTAAAGCGCTATGTCCCTGGAGTTCCGAAATCAACTGACCGGCTTGGTGTTCTCCCGTCGTCCAATAATCCCAAATCACGAGACCGATCCAGGTAACGCCAATTCCTATAGCCAAAATGGGCCAGCGCAGCGAACGGAGATTGGGGGTAGTGGAAGGAGCGGCCACGCCTGGTCTTACTTTAGGACACCTACAATCATACTAAAATTGAGATCTGGGAATCGATGGGAGATTGGAAAGATATCTTGGCTGACCGCAAGTTCATACCTGTTGGAAGAGGGTGGATACTTTACAGCCTACTGATCCTAGGTTTTGTAGTTTATGGCCTAGGAGAGTTCCTTTCTAAAGACAAAGAGCCTAACTTTCTTTTTCATGGGCTTAGAGCGGCCCAAACCTCTAAAAACGATATTCCAAGCAATGCCTACCTATCCACCCTCAAGGATTTTGCTTTTCCTGTAGCCGTGACTCAGGACCTGGAAGGAAATCTATGGGTTATTGACCATAGCAATAACCGGATATTACGGGTAGAAAAGGGCAATCGGGTTTACTTAGTGGCAGGCAATGGTTCCAGCAAAGCTAGTGGGGATGGTGGACCAGCTCAAAAAGCGGGAATTTTTCCTATAGCCTTTTCGCTGGGTCCTGATGGCAGTCTTTACGTAGCTGACCATGAAAATCATCGCATTCGCAAAATCTTTTCCGACGGGACCATTGAGACCTTAGCAGGCACTGGCCAGGCTGGGTTTTCTGGAGATGGCGGACTGGCCTGGAAAGCCCAACTTAATGACCCGACAGGGGTAGCCGTAGACCAAGCCAACAATATATATATTGCAGACCATGGCAATCACCGAATTCGGGTGGTTCGTCCTGATGGCACGATTGAAACTTTGGCCGGCAACGGTCAAGAAGGATTTTCTGGAGATGACGGTCCAGCCCTAGAAGCACAACTCAGTAGTCCCTGGTCTGTCACAGTAGATTGTAAGGGCGGTCTATTGGTCACTGATATAGGCAATAACCGCATACGCGTCATTCACGCAGACGGGAAGATCCAGACGGTGGCGGGCGATGGAAAGAGTGAATTTAAAGGGGACGGAGGACCAGCCGTGGCAGCCTCTATTAATAGCTCCGTAGCTGTAGCCCCCGATTGCTGGACCCAGTCTCTCTATATTGCAGACACCGGCAGTGATCGGATTCGCCGGGTAAACCAGGAAGGCATTATTCAAACGGTAGCGGGGACGGGTATTTTTGGAGCCAAGGGAGATGGCGGTACCGCCTTAAATGCTGAGTTGGGTTCTCCCTATGGTCTATGGGTAGACCCTCAAGGGGGCGTTTATGTCGCAGATGCCAACAACCAACGAATCCGCTACATAACCCCCAATCAAAGCATACGAACTGTTCTCAGTCCTTTAAGGGCTGAATATAAACCCACATCTGAGGTAGAGGCTCCAGTTAAATAGCAGATCCCGCCAGGCTGACCGGGGTCTCGTATGATCTAAATAGCTCTTGTGATACGTACCGCATGGTCAGTTTTGATTCTATCCCCAATGCCCTAGAGGACCTCCGCTCTGGAAAAATGGTGGTCGTGGTTGATGATGAAAGCCGAGAAAACGAAGGAGACCTGATTGGGGCCGCACAGTTTGCCACTCCAGAGATGGTCAACTTCATGGCTACCGAAGCCAGAGGACTGATCTGCTTAGCTATGACCGGAGAGCGGCTAGACCAACTTCAATTGCCCTTAATGGTGAGTGTCAATACCGATAAAAATCAGACAGCCTTTACGGTCAGCATTGATGCAGGGCCAGAATTAGGGGTCAGCACCGGCATTTCGGCAGCGGATCGTTCCAAAACGATTCTGGCTACCATTAACCCGTTGACGCGACCGGAGCAACTACGCAGACCCGGACATATTTTTCCTTTGAGAGCTAGAGAGGGCGGTGTCCTCCAACGAGCAGGTCATACTGAAGCAGCCGTGGACATGGCCCGCATGGCAGGACTCTATCCAGCAGGAGTGATCTGCGAAATTCAAAATTTAGATGGCACCATGGCGCGATTGCCTGAACTCATCGAATATGCCCAAAAGCACCACCTCAAAATTATCTCGATTGCAGAACTGATTAGTTACCGCTTGCAGACCGAGCGATTGGTCCTGAGGGAGACTAGAGCCAAGTTACCTACGGAGTATGGTCTATTTGAAATTTTTGGATATCGTAGCACCCTAGACAATTCGGAGCACGTAGCTATTGTGCGGTCTCAAGCCGATCCTGAGACTTATGCTCCTTTTGCCGATAGCCAAGAGTCAACCTTAGTCCGAGTCCACTCAGAATGCCTTACAGGCGACGCTTTCGGTTCTTTGCGCTGTGATTGCCGGAAACAACTCCAAGCAGCCCTGAAAATGATTGACCACTTGGGAGAGGGCGTTGTAGTTTATTTGCGACAGGAAGGCCGAGGCATTGGGCTGGTGAATAAACTGAAAGCCTATGCACTACAGGATATGGGCTTAGACACGGTAGAAGCCAACGAACGCTTAGGTTTTGCCGCAGATCTTAGGAATTATGGTATCGGAGCTCAGATTCTCAATGATTTGGGAGTCCGCAGAATGAAGCTCATCACCAACAATCCTAGAAAAATTGCCGGAGTTTCGGGATATAACCTGGAAATTACGGCAAGAGTCCCCCTCATCGTCGAAGAAACAGACTTTAACGCCCGTTACCTGAATACTAAAGCCCTTAAGTTAGGCCATCTACTCCCCCAGAAGCCGACGCATTATGTGACAGTTGGTCTGCAGTTCACGGGAGAACAAACCCCCAATCAGCGAGCAAACTACGTTGCTCAGATCCGGGATTTAGCTGAACGGTCCGACCTGACGATTCGAGAAGAAGACCGTCTAGTCGCTCGGGCTCTTTTTGGAGCAGAGAGTATTATTGTGCATGCGGGTTGTTCACTAAAAACGGATGAAGCTTGGTATCTAGACCCCCAACAGGAAGCCTATCAGAAACTGACGAATTTTCTGATCCAGGTTAGTCAATGGAAAAACTTGACCCGTATGGAGTTTCTGGTCGGGAGTGAGAAAGACCCATTAGCCCATCTCAGCGAAAGATTAGACCGCAAAGACCGACCTTTAACCTCTTTAAAGGACTACCTGAATGGGGCACTTTCCGAACAGTTAGTATACAGCTTTACAAAATAATCGCTCCGTAGTGATCCCCGAAATACCAACTTTATTGAAAAACTTCCGCGTTAGTACGGTAATGTATCTGAACTTTATGTAATACATTAACTGAAGTAACAGAATCCTCACGACTTTAGCTATGCATTCATTAAAACTTTACTTTCAAGGGAGTTATAGGGCCATCAAGGTGGTCGGCCATATTCCTCTCCTACTTTCTCTGTCGCTGATTGTGCTGATCAACCTCGTCTGTTGGACCCTGTGGCAACCGATTCTCATCGCAATGTTTGGCCAGTTCTCAGGATTTTGTTTGACCTGGGCCCTCTGCGCTGTGCTTTACATTTTAGGAACCCAGATTCGGGAACCTTCTTATCTGATTTGGCAAGGCTGTCTTCTTGGAAGTCTTTGGCATTTGATTAACAAATCTTGCCAACCATTTCTGGGCTTTTGGGCTAACCTGTTGGGGCTTATAGTTACCGCTGGCTTGGTGTGGTGGTTTTTCTTGAAAGGAAATGAGCGTGGCGATGGCGGTCTCCCTTTGTCCGCACCGACCCCGCAGACTCCTAGCCCAGTCTTGGTGCGCTGAATATGTCACGCACACTTATCTTGAGAGGTTGTAATCAGCTATGAGTAACCGCCGCATACTAGATCCACATGATATCCAAACTTATCGTTATAGAGTCAGGCTTTTGGGCCGTGAACTGTTGGATGAAGAAGACCAAATCAAGCGAACCACTATTGCTTTACTTTTGGCTGATACCGCAGTGACTTTAGCTAAGTTAGAAGTCCAAGAGACACAGAAACTCAGAGAAAAAAACTCTCCACCTAAAGCTACCAATCATATACACCTACTTGATGGGTCCTATATGACCGCTGAGAAGTAACATAGTTGCACTTATCGGTTAATGCTAATTAGGGCAGGGAGCTTTGGGTTTGTTCTTCTATGTATCGATCCGTACGATACATAATTGTTCGAACATCCATTTCTGATCTTGAACAATACATGCACTCCTTGGAAAGTTCTGATCCCAGTTTCAATTGGTAGGATCAACAAAAGTGTTCCTCCCGTTGATAGAAAGACGGACGATAGCTAAAAAAACTACTCTGCTGGAGCCAAGACTTGTCCTGGAGCTTGCACAAGAGCACTCTCTGCCTCAGAAGGAGGAACTACTAACCAGAATTTCGGTACGTAGGATTCCCACTGCTCTAGGATCATCCGGGCTTTTTCACTATCGGTGTAACGGTAGTGGGACTGGATGAGCGACTTCAGTTTGGCTTGTCCGTCAGGACTGGTCACCTGCTGCAGTTTCTTCCCATTATCCGCATTAAACTTCTCCGAGAAGGTTCCAAATTCATCGAGGACAAAAGCCAGACCTCCGGTCATCCCTGCTCCAAAATTACGGCCCGTTGGTCCTAAAACCACCACATGGCCCCCTGTCATGTACTCGCAGCAATGGTCTCCAGCCCCTTCGACAACTGCATCCGCCAAGGAATTGCGTACGGCAAAGCGCTCACCAGCACGCCCATAGGCATAAAGTGTTCCTCCGGTAGCCCCATAGAGACAGGTATTCCCGATAATCACATTTTCCGAAGGGAGGTAGGTCGCCCCTTCAAAGGGGCGAATGATAATTTCTCCGCCGTTGATTCCTTTACCCACATAATCATTCGCTTCACCCACCAAGACCATACGCAGTCCTTTAACGCCAAAGGCTCCAAAGCTCTGCCCTGCAGAACCCCGGAACCTCAGCTGAATCAGTCCAGCAAATCCATCATTCCCATACTGTTCAGCGATCACACCACTCAGTCTGGCTCCTACCGATCGGTCTGTATTGAGGATGGTATAGGTTTTGTCGAGGGTGCCATGTTGAGCGATGGCCTGTTCAATGTCTAGATCAGCGACCAATTCATCGTCGAGGACTGGACCATTGCTATGGGCTAAGGGGCTACGGGCAGCGACCCAAGAACGGTCGGAGGAAGTACCCGCTCCATCCAGGAAGAAGGACAAATCCAGATTCTTGACCTTACTCAAATGCACAGCGCGCTCTTTAAGCAAGTCCATACGGCCCAACACTTCATCCAACGTCTTGAACCCAAGGCTAGCCAAAGTGACCCGGACTTCTTGACCGATATAGTTGAAGAAATTCACCACATGGTCAGGAACACCGGGGAAACGAGCCCTCAACGCTTCTTTCTGGGAGGTAACCCCAACGGGGCAGTTATTCGTGTGACAGATGCGCGCCATGATGCAACCTTCTGCCACCATCGCAATCGTGCCAAAACCATATTCATCCGCACCCAGCATCGCGGCAAAGACGACATCCCAACCTGTCCGCAAGCCCCCATCGACCCTGAGTTGGACCCTATCGCGCAAACCATTCAAGATCAGAGACTGATGGACTTCTGCTAAGCCCTGTTCCCAAGGAGAACCAGCATGCTTGATCGAGCTAAGCGGAGAAGCCCCTGTTCCCCCATCATGGCCAGAGACTTGGATCACGTCCGCATTGGCTTTAGCAACTCCTGAGGCAATGGTTCCAATTCCGGTTTCAGCCACTAACTTCACTGAAACTTTGGCTTGGGGATTGATCTGATGCAAATCAAAAATCAACTGAGCTAAATCTTCAATGGAATAGATGTCGTGATGAGGCGGTGGGGAAATCAGGGAAACCCCCGGCTTAGAACGCCGGAGCGCTGCAATATAAGCAGATACCTTATGCCCAGGGAGCTGCCCTCCTTCCCCAGGCTTTGCCCCTTGCGCTATCTTGATTTCTAATTGGTCTGCCAATTTCAAATATTCAGGGGTCACCCCAAAACGTCCAGAAGCGATTTGGCGGATGGCAGAACCAGCCCGGTCTCCAGGCTTCAATCCCTTTAGCCCAGGAAAGTGAGGAGAAGTGCCGTCGGGTTGGATATCCTGAATCGGCTTGTAGCGTAGCGGGTCTTCCCCCCCTTCCCCCGAATTGGATTTACCGCCAATGCGGTTCATCGCAATCGCTAAGACTTCGTGGGCTTCCTTTGAGAGCGCTCCTAGAGACATCCCGCCCGTGCAGAAACGCTGCACAATAGACTCTACGGATTCCACTTCTTCTAGGAGAATAGCAGTCCGGTCAGAGGTCAATTCAAATAGGTCTCGGATCGCGGTAGGTGGACGATTTCGGACAATAGACAGATACCGTTCGTATAGCTCGTACTCCGATAAACCGGACTTGTCTTCTTTGAGCCCCACAGCCGCATGGAGAGCCTTGACCATCTGGGGATTGTTGATGTGGTACTCCCCATCAGGCTTGTAGGCCAAAAGACCATACTGGATGAGCTTTGTACTCTTCAGCTCCGGATAGGCCTGTTGGTGGAAGGTAACCACTTCACGGGCCAAATCTTCCAGTTCGAGACCACCCATGCGAGAAGGGGTGCCATCAAAAGCTCGTTTGACTAAGGCCGGTCCCAAGCCCAAGGCTTCAAAAATTTGGGCCCCTGAATAGCTGGATAAGAGCGAGATCCCCATCTTAGAAAGAATTTTCAGAATCCCGGCTTCTACCGCCTCGACATACTTTTGCTGCGCTTCTGTGACCGTAAGTTTTAATTTGCCCTGGCTCAGTTCCATTTGGGTTTTCGGATGGTCATACCAGTGACGAATTGTTTCATAGGTTAAGTAAGGACAGACCGCGCTGGCCCCATATCCCAGCAAACAAGCAAAATGATGGGTACTCCAGCAGGCCGCCGTATCGACAATAAGGCTAGCTTTCATCCGCTGTCCCGCACGAATCAAATGATGATGAACCGCCCCTACCGCCAGCAGAGGCGGAATCGCAGGATGGTCAGCATCCAAAGCCCGGTCACTAAGAATCAAAAGAGACTTGCCCGCTCTGACCTGAGCTTCAGCATCGGCACAGAGCTGGTCTAAGGTTTTTTCTAAGCTTTGGGGACCCTCCCCAAGCTTAAATACGATAGAGAGCACAGCCGCCCCGAAGGGTTCTGGTTGCTGCTTCAGCTCTTCCAGTTGATTTTCACTCAGCACTGGACTCTTAAGATGAATAGTACGGGCAGCTTCAGGGGTTTGGCTAAGCAGATTAGCCCGTGCTCCTAAGTGCATCTCCAAGGACATGACCAATCCCTCACGAATCGGATCGATCGGGGGATTGGTCACTTGCGCGAACCTTTGCTGGAAATAGTCATACAGGGAACGGGGCAGATCCGAGAGGAAGGCCGGACGGGCATCATTTCCCATCGAGAAGGTAGGTTCTTTGCCTTCAGCAGCCATCGGATTGATCACCACATCTACATCTTCAGCCGTGTAGCCAAAGGCCACTTGGCGGGTCAGCAGTGCAGGTGCATCGAATACCTTGTCCGTTGGATAGCTGGGGTTACTAATACGGCGGCGATGGGCAGCAATCCATTTCCCATAGGGTTTTTCCTGAGCAACCCGAGTCTTGATTTCCCAGTTGCGCAGTACTTCTCCTCGCTCTAAATCTACAGCCAGCATTTGCCCAGGACCGAGACGCCCCTTTTCCACAACTCGTTCAATCGGGACATCAACCACTCCAGCCTCGGAAGAAACAATGACCGTATCGTCGTCCAAAATCATGTAGCGGGCAGGCCGCAGACCATTGCGGTCTAATAGAGCCCCCACTTGTTTCCCATTGGCAAAAGCAATGAGCGCTGGGCCATCCCAGGGCTCTTGCAAAGCGCTGTGGTATTCGTAGAAATCCACTACCTCAGGATGTGCCGCCAGCTCTGGTTGGTTTTGATAGGCTTCAGGTACCAGCATCATCAAAGAATGAAGCGGGGAACGTCCAGAGTGGACCAAGAGTTCCATGGCATTATCCAGGCTGGCTGAATCGGAACCCGTCGGAAATACTACAGGTTTCAGTTCTTCCAGACGGTCTGCCCAATAGGGGTGGCTCAGGTCTGCTTCTCGTGCCCTCATCCAGTTGCGATTACCAATGACCGTATTTATTTCTCCGTTGTGACCGAGGATCCGTAAGGGTTGAGCCAGCGGCCATCGGGGGTCGGTATTCGTCGAAAAACGACGGTGGTAAACTACAAACGAAACTTGATAGTTGGGATTGGTCAGGTCATCGTAAAACATCCCCAAGACTTCAGAACGAACCAAACCCTTGTAGATAATGGTGCGGCTGGACAGGGAAGCGACATAGAACGCCTGATACCACTCAGGACGTTCAATTAGCGACTGCTTCATCCGCTTGCGCACTAAAAACAATTCCCGCTCCATCCGGTCTTCTGACCAATCGGTCGGAGACTCCAAAATCACCTGATAAATCTCAGGACAGGTCTTGCGTGCCTGCCTGCCGAGAAATTGAGGACGGACAGGCACTTTACGCCACTGGACCACCCGAAATCCAGCATCTGCCAAAACCTGATCACACTGGCTCGTACAGTAGGAGATGGCTTCGTGTGATCCTTCCGCCCCTTCTATCTTGGGCAAAAACACCATGCCTACGGCTCGATGGGCAGCAGGAGGAAGAACAATACCTTCAGCCTCTAAAAGTTCCCAGGGAATATTCGAAAGGATCCCAGCCCCATCCCCTGTATCTCGGTCTCCGCCGCAGGCTCCTCGGTGCTCCATGCAATCTAAGGCATGCAACGCCTTAGTCAGCATGTCATGAGTACGATGGCCTTTGGTGTCCGCCAAAAACCCTACACCGCAGGCATCATGTTCTTCCGTCAAGAAGGAGTAATCTTTCATAGGGATGGGTACGTTCATATATTTAACTTAGGTCGGCAAAAAAGGTCCATAAGAACCGATCGCTGTTCCAAGATTCAGCATTCAGGAGTGAACGGTGCACAAGCGACAGATGAAAACCGTCGATGGCAACCTCTTCCCTCTAAACGTTTTCAAATCCTGAGCACTTGGGACGCATTTGCCGCTGCAACGAATTTCAGTTGGATGAAATCGTTGCAGCGTTGGCTGCACTCTCGCGTTTAACTATTCTAATCTAAAGCCTAAGTTCCAATACGTGGCTATTTATCGCCAGCAGCCTGGGCAACTATAGCCATCCGTGCTAGTTCAGCTTCGGCAGCTTGAGCTACTGTCTCAGCCGGATCTTTGGCGAGGAATTTTAGAGGAGCCAGGGTCTCAGGGATACCAATATTTCCTAACGCTTGAGCCACTTTCTGACGCATCATCCAAGACTCAGAGCCTACGAAGGGCAAAATAAGGGGCAGCCCCCTAGGGTCTCCTAGCTCTCCAAGCGCACTTACGGCCCCCTCTTGCATGAGGCCATCCCCCTGTTTAAGGGCAGCGGCAATCAAGTTAAAAGCTCGTTCATCTCCTAGATTGCCTAAGGCTACAATTGCACTGAAACGGACAATCCATTCCGTCTCTTCGTAGAAAGCGCGGACCAGGGCATCATAGGCCCTCAAGTCTTCCAGATTGCCTAGAGCGCCAGCGGCATCTGCGCGTACCCCATGGTCTGGATCTTCTTGTAGTACTTTGATCAGGAGTTCTAAAGAGAGGTCACAGGGCTTCTTGCCCAGCAACACGCAGGTATAGGCCCGTAGCTGAACAGTCGAGTCTTGAATAATATCGCGAGCCAAATCGGCGCAGAGTTCAGCCGGTTCATCACGTAAAGACAGAAGAGCTCTAAGCCGTTCTTGCCGTTCTGGGCTCTGCAGACGGAGCCGAATAGACTGAACATCAATCACGGGGATCAGACCTCAGTATATTTGCAATACTAGTACACAATCCTATGCTGCACATAAGAGATGTTCGCAAAAAAGACTTTATTCAATATCAAGACCTCATAGACCTCCTGGGATTTGGTCCCTACGGGGTTTTAGGAGATCTAAAAAAACGTTATGCCGTGGTGGTCTTCGATGGTGTTACCTGTGGATTGGTCCGCTATACCGTCAGCCAAAAGAGGGCCTTGGTCATTTACGACCTGCTATTCCTCGCGGATTATGCAGACCAAGACTTGGAGAACTTGGTGGTAGAACTCTTGAAAGAACGCCATCGACCGGAGAAAGTGGTAGTTAAACCTAAAACGCCACGTTGGGATCCCCGGCCGCTCAGTGACTAGACTGTAGTGTTTAGACAAACCATGAGCAGATAACGGGATTCATGTCCCCTGGGAGTCTGCGTGATACAATTCTTACCAATTTAGTCTGCTGATTTAGCAACATAAAAGAGCTTCCTTACATGGTCGATACTGTCGATTCGTTCCCTGCTGCTCTCCACCAAGCCCTTAGGCCGCTCCGTTTGGGGGTCATTGGCGTAGGAAATATGGGACAACACCATACCCGCGTCCTTAGCCTGCTCAAAGACGTTGAACTCGTAGGTATTGCGGATACCAATCAAGAATTGGCTGTAGATACGGCGGGCAAGTATCGCATTAAGTGCTTTGAAGATTATCGAGAATTGCTACCCTATATCGATGCCGTATGCATCGCCGTCCCGACTCGTCTCCACTTTGACGTCAGTATGGAGTGCATGAAAGCAGGGGTTCATATCCTTATCGAAAAACCGATTGCATCCAATATTCAAGAAGCGGAAACCCTTGTCAAAGAGGCTGTCGAGCGCAATTTGATCCTGCAAGTGGGTCATATTGAACGGTTTAATCCAGCCTTTCGCGAACTCTCCAATGTCCTCAAAAGAGAGGAAGTCCTGGCCTTGGAAGCCCACCGGATGAGCCCCTATTCTCAGCGGGCCAACGATGTCAGTGTGGTCTTTGACTTGATGATTCACGACATTGACCTCGTCCTGGAACTTGTTCCCTCTCAAGTGGTCAAGATGCAGGCTTTTGGCAATCGGGCTTCAGATTCTGGCTATCTGGATTTTGTGGCTGCCACCCTAGCCTTTGCCAATGGGGTAGTCACAACGCTGACGGCTAGCAAAGTCACCCATCGCAAGATTCGGACTTTGGCAGCCCATTGCAAAAATTCGCTGGTTGAAGCAGATTTTTTGAACCATGAAATTCTGATCCACCGTCAAACTACCAGTAACTACATGACGGAGTACGGTCAGGTGCTCTATCGCCAAGATGGACTAATTGAGAAAGTCTCCACCACGAACATTGAACCGCTCCATGCCGAACTGGAGCATTTCATTCACTGTGTCCGAGGAGGAGAGCCCCCTTCGGTGGGCGGGGAACAGGCTTTGAAAGCTTTGAGACTGGCTAGTTTGATTGAGCAAATGGCTATAGATGGCACTGTTCGCGATGCCAATGATGCAGACAACCCCATGACCCGGACGGAGGTCCCAGTTTGATTCCCATTTTTGACACCAGTGCCCAAACAGCCAAGCTCCAAGAACAATTCAAAGAAGCCCTGGCCGAGGTTATGTTAGATGGTCGCTATATCCTCGGTCCCAACGTCCAAACTTTTGAGCAAGAAATAGCCGAACTCTGTGGAGTAACCCAAGGCATGGGCGTCGCTTCTGGAACCGATGCGCTCCATCTCGCGCTCAAGGCCTGTGGCGTAGGTCCCGGAGATGAGGTGATCACGCCCTCGTTTACGTTTATTGCGACCGCAGAAGCGATTGTCTATTGTGGGGCGACGCCTGTTTTCGTGGACATCGATCCTGAGACGTTTAACCTTGACCCTGTGCAGATAGCCCAGAAGATTACCTCCCGGACGAAGGTGATTATGCCCGTCCACCTGTTTGGTCAGATAGCAGATATGGACGCGATCATGAGCCTGGCCCAGGAACATGGGATTCAAGTCGTAGAAGACTGTGCTCAAGCGATCGGAGCTACCTATAAAGGTCGTCCTTCCGGTTCTTTTGGAGCGGCAGGCTGTTTTAGTTTTTACCCAACCAAGAATTTAGGAGCCTTCGGAGACGGTGGCATGGTTGTTACCAGGGATCCAACCCTAGCCGCTCAGGTCTGCAAACTACGGGCCCATGGTTCTAATATCCGTTACTACCATGATGAAGTAGGGTTTTGCTCCCGACTGGACGAAGTCCAAGCGGCTATTTTGCGGGTGAAGCTTCCTCATCTGCGGAACTGGAATAACCGACGAGCCGAAATTGCCCAGTTCTACAATGAACGGTTTGAGAACCTACCGGTACAAACCCCTGCAACGGCATCAGGTAATACCCATACTTATCATCAATACACCCTCCGAGTTTCAGACCGTGACCGTTTGGTTAAAGAAATGCAAGCGGCGGGTATTGGAGCGATGATTTACTACCCCGTCCCGATTCATTTGCAGAATGCCTTCCAATCCTTTGGTTATAAACTAGGCGATTTACCCGCTTCCGAAAAAGCTGCTGCCGAAGTTCTTTCTCTCCCCATTTTCCCGGAACTCACAGACTCACAGGCTGAACAGGTTGCGGATACTTTAACGACACTACTCAGCAAAATAACTGTTTAGTTATCACTAGAAGTTGCACAAGCGAACCCGTGGGGTGTGTATTTGAATAAATCATCATACTTGCATGGCTTACTATGCCTAAGACAAAAGTCGCGTTGACCTTAGATGTGTCCCTTCTCAATCGTGTTGATGAACTTGTTGCTAAGCGGCAATTCCGCAACCGCAGCCAAGCCATTGAAGAAGCAATAGCGGCTTGCAAAAGACAGGCTTGTACAGGAATGCGCCAAGCTCGACCCCAAACAAGAACAGCAGATGGCTGATGAAGGACTGTCTGCCACAGATGAGAAATAGCCCGAACACAAGGATGCGACATATAAAATAGCAACAGCAAGGAATAAGTCTGGAGCCGTTCTGTTAAAAGGGAGGAGCCACACCGATGGAATTCTTACAACAGGTTGATGCCAATCAGGCTCCGTTGTCGCCTGAACGGCATCAACCTGTACAATAATCAAAACCAGGCTGGGAACTCACTTTTTAAGTGGCTCATTGTTCAGGGTCACTTTAGTACCAATAACGTATCTTGCTTATGGACGCTTTATGTTGAGTAACAAGCCATTTTTTCTAGCAAATTCACAAGAGCATGCTTGTCTGTTACTCCATGGATTAGGGGGAGGCGTCTACGAACTGGAACTGTTAGGCCAGTATTTGTATCAGCAAGGGTTAACTGTTCAAGCTATCAACTACCCAGGGCACGATCATCCCTCTCTAGAAATGCCAACGTCGTGCTGGGAAGATTGGTACGAACATGTTCTAGAAAACTATCAAAATCTTACACAAAGATATGCGTCTATTTCAGTTATAGGCTTCTCTACTGGATGCCCTCTGGGATTATATTTAGCGAGTGCCCACAGCATTCAACGGCTAGTCCTGCTCAGTCCATTTATGTCGATAAAGTATGAATGGTACTACCTATTTCCACCTGAGGCTTATCTGTTTTCGATTGGCCAACTGACTAATAATGTACCCCGATTGAGACTGCCGATTAAAGATAAAAAAATGAGGGTAGAAGCTGAACAAGCAAAACTTTTTAGCAGTTTTAATCTGCCGTCCGTTCGAAGTGCCTTGAGACTTATTGAACAGGTAAAGTCCAAACTGCCAGCAATCAAAGTCCCTACACTGATTATTCAACCCTCGCAAGATACAGTAGTAGACCCAAGGGGAGCACAGTATATCTATGATGCTTTAGGCTCTTCTATTAAAAAACTGTATTGGTTACAAGAGTCAGACCATATCAGTCCTTTAGACTTGGAGCGAGACAAAGTATTCACACAAGTCTATGAGTTCTTACGGACTGAAGTATGAATCCTAAAAAAATCCGGCCTCTATAAGATTGCCGGCCCCTCAGCTACTTAAACTATTCTGCGTGGGAGCTTCAGGTAAGCCTAGTATGCCAGGGGCAAACATAGCTAGCACATTCATCGCTAACAAGGCCGCCCCGATAAACAAGAGAAAGTACTGCACC